>JAESUI010000078.1 GCA_016763135.1 Flavobacteriales bacterium | reverse complement strand
CGTATAAAGCTTTCCATCAGAGAATGTCCCAGCCCCACCTTCGCCAAAACAATAATTTGATTCAGGATTAACAATATGCTCTTTATTAATTGCAGCTAAATCTCTTCTCCGACTTCTTACATCTTTACCTCTCTCCAATACAATTGGTTTGTATCCTAGCTCAATTAACTTAAGAGTAGCAAACATTCCTGCAGGACCAAAACCGACAATGATTACTGGTTTTCCAGAGCTTACATTTTGATATTTTTTTTCAGTAAGAGTTTGAGGATTAGATTCTCCATCTATATAAACATCTATTTTAAGGTTTATGGTTACTGGCTTCCTTCTAGCATCAATTGATCGTTTTACAATTTTAAAATCAAAATCACTGATATTTAACTCTTTGGTTATTTTTTGTTTTAAGAAAGCATTGTCAACAGCTTGCTCAGGTAATACAGAAAATTGTACTGTTTCCATTATCCTTCAAATGTAAATGATAAAAGAAACATTTTAGAGCTTAGTTTGTCAATAGGAGTCGAGAATTGAGTGTCGTCATGATCTAGCAAATCTTTCAATCCATAAGACATTTTTAGCTCTATACCGAATTTGAAATATTCTAGATAAAAATCTGTTCCAAAACCAATTTCTGCCATATAATCACTAGCCTTAATGGCAACAATAACATCATTAGGGTTTTTAGATAAGTTTTCATGATCAGTATTAGAAGCTAAATCTAAGCTGTATGCTCCTCCAAATAGCACATACGCACTAAAATTATTTACCCTCACCGATTTATACTTTATGCTTAAAGGAAAGTTAATTAATGTAGATTCAATGTTTTTGGTGTATTGCTTTGTGCCTTCAAAAGTTTCAAAAGTGTATACTAAACTTCTTGATGCGAAAGCAAGATTTGGGGTGAATCGTAAACTGAAATAATCTCCAAAATGCATTGATGAAATAATTCCTAAGTTAAAACCTGTTGCAGATTTTGGTTCTAATACAAAAAGACTATCAGACCCAGGAGAACTAGCGGGTAAGCGTTGTAATACAAAGCTAGCGGAATTTAAACCCAATAAAAACCCAAAATGCATAAAACGATGATCAAACTTTGGTAAGTTCTTTGTCGTTGCTCGCTGTCCATAGATATTTGTAAACAGAACAATAGAGAGGATTAATATGAGTATTTTTTTATACATTACCTTTTTTCAAGTCTATTAACGACCAAAATTTGATTTTATTTGCTTGCTTTATAAATAGAGGCTATTCCAAACATTAATGATATTGATTGTGGGTTTTTATATCCGATTTCGGTTAGTATTTTGATAAATTTATCGCCATCAGGAAAAGCATCAACTGACTCTGGTAAATAGGTATAAGCACTACTGTCTTTTGATACTAATTTTCCAATAGCAGGAAGCATCTTATTAAAATATAAATTATAGATTTGTTTAATAGGGAAGGTCTTCGGTTTAGAAAATTCTAAAATAACAGCAATTCCATTTGGTTTTAAAACACGTAACATTTCTGTTAATCCTTTTTCTAAATTTTCAAAATTTCTAACTCCAAATCCAACCGTATAAGCATCAAATGTATTGTCTTCAAATTCTAAATTTTCTGAATCTCCCAACTTCAATTCTATAATATCTTGCAACCCTTTTTTCTTAATCTTCTTTTTTCCAACATCTAACATTCCCTCAGAAATATCAATTCCAATAACCTTTTTAGGGTTTAATTTCAGCGCTGCTATTGCAAAATCACCAGTTCCTGTAGCAATATCTAAAATTTGTTTAGGTTGACTGTCTTTTAATAATCGAATGGCTTTTTTTCGCCAAAGAATGTCTATTCCTAACGATAAAAAGTGATTCAAGAAATCGTACTTTTTGGAAATATTATTGAACATAGTAGCAACTTGTTCTTTCTTGCTACCAGTTTCTTCTTTATAAGGAATTACAGCCATCAATATTTAAATTAGATTAGCTATTGCTTCAGATAATAGTTGATCCTTATCTATAGGAACAACGCCAACGCTTTCACAGACTAAACCACCTGCAAGGTTAGCTATTTCAGCTATCATGGTAATGGGTTGATCTAATGCTAAACAAAGTGCAGCAACACTAATTACAGTATCTCCAGCACCAGAAACATCGGCAATACTTCTGATGTGTGCAGGGATTTGTGCCTTGCTGCTTTCATCTTTTATAAAAACACCATGCTCAGAAAGTGTTATAAAGTTTATTTTATTGTTTTGAGTAGTATTTAATTGGTCAATAGCAGACTCAACTTCTTTTGCTTGGGATGGATTAATTTCAATGTTTAATCCTTCTTTTAATTCTTTGAGGTTAGGTTTAAATAAAGTTGCATTTTGGTAACTATCAAAATTTCTCTTTTTTGGATCGATGGCTGTTGGTATCTTCTTGTTGTTACATATAGTAATAATTTCTTCAATTAGCTCTTTGGTAATAACACCTTTATCATAATCTTGAAATATAACAACATCAATTTTTTCACTATTAATCAATGGAGTAATTGCGTTGATTAATTTTGAATTTTCAGTTTTGGAAAGAGGTGCATCATCTTCAGAATCAACTCTTAATACTTGGTGTTTATTTCCTATTACCCTAGTTTTAACGGTAGTAATCCGTTCTTCACTATTTACGATACCTTCAGCACTTAATTTCTCCTTATTTAAAAGGACTTTAAACTTCTCTGCAGCACTATCGTTTCCAATTATTGAACAAAGAATAGGATTAGCTCCTAATGCTTTCACATTTAAAGCAACGTTTGCTGCACCACCTAAGCGGTTGTCTTTTCTATTTACAGAAACAATTGGAACAGGAGCTTCAGGAGAAATACGATTTACATCACCATAGTAATAAGAATCAATCATTACATCTCCAATAATCAATACATTTAGCTTATCGAAATTCTTAAAAAGATTTACTATTACGTTTTTGTTCATCATCTTAATGCAGTAAAGCTAACGTTTCTTTTATTCGTTTAATGGCTTCAATAAGAATTTCGTCAGAAGCTGCATAAGATAATCTAATACAATTTGGATCTCCAAATGCTTCACCAGTAACTAAAGCTACTAAACCTTTGTTTAATATATACATAGTTAATTCGGTTGCATTATTTATGGTAATTTCTCCATCAGTTTTACCAAAATAACTGGTAACATCAGGAAAAACATAAAAAGCTCCTTTTGGATTGTTCAATTTTAATCCAGGAATTTCATTCATTAAAGAGAGTACCAATCCTTTTCTTTTTTCGAATGAATTTCGCATTTCAGTTGTAATAGAAGGGTCAGCTTCCATTGCTGCTTGAGCAGCTTTTTGTGCGATACTACAAGTTCCAGATGTAAACTGACCTTGCATTTTTACACAAGCATCGGCAATCCACTTTGGAGCACCAATGTAACCAATTCTCCATCCTGTCATAGCAAAACCTTTAGAAACCCCGT
>JAESUI010000008.1 GCA_016763135.1 Flavobacteriales bacterium | reverse complement strand
ATATGAATATGAAAAACAAAAAACAGTGGATGATGCGGAGCACAATAAATTGCTAGCCATAGAACAAGAAGAGAAGGAAAAACAAAAAATATTAACTGGAGCTACCGCTGGTGGTTTAGGTTTGGTAGTGGTGTTTCTCATCTTTGTTTTTAATCGTTTACGTGTTACCAAAAAACAAAAAAACATTATAGAAGAACAAAAGCAAAAAGTAGAACAACAAAAAGAAGTAGTGGAGTTAGCACATCATGAATTAGAAGAAAAGAACCAAGAAATAATGGATTCTATTACTTATGCTAAACGAATACAGTCAGCTATTTTACCCCCTGCTAAAGTGGTAAAAGAATCTTTACAAGAATCATTCATCCTCTATAAACCTAAAGACATTGTTGCCGGAGATTTTTATTGGTTAGAACATGTTGAGCGTAAAGTGTTATTTGCTGCTGCCGATTGTACCGGCCATGGTGTGCCAGGAGCAATGGTGAGTGTTGTTTGTAACAATGCATTAAACCGTTCTGTTAGAGAATATAAATTAACTGACCCGGGAGAAATTTTAAATAAAACAAGGGAGATTGTTATACAAGAGTTTGAAAAATCAGATGAAGAGGTTAAGGATGGAATGGATATAGCTTTATGTAGTTTAGAGGGAAATAAATTACAATATGCAGGGGCGCATAATCCATTATGGATTGTTAGAAAAGGAGAAATTTTAGAAACCAAAGCCAACAAACAACCAATTGGTCAATTTGATTATCCAGAACCTTATACAACTCATTCTTTCGATTTACAAAAAGGAGATACAATCTATCTCTTTTCTGATGGTTATGTAGACCAATTTGGAGGAGAAAAGGGAAAGAAATTTAAAGCAAAAGCATTTAGAAAATTATTATTATCTGTTCAAGATAAAACCATGGAGGAACAGAAAACAATCATTGATGAAGCCTTTGAAACATGGAGAGGAAATTTAGAACAAATTGATGATGTCTGTGTTCTTGGGGTAAGGGTTTAATAATCGTCTCATAATATTTCGTAAACTTGTTTTATGAATATTCCTATAATAATGATAGGGCTGCTTATATTCAGAGCACACATTAAAAGTATTGAGGCTACTATTGCTTTATGTTTGGCTTATAACCGTTAAATAAGTATTTATTATCTCACCGAATAGCTTCTTTCTTCTGAGACTACAGCCTTAATTATTTTTCTAATTACCCTTATCTCCGTTCCTTTATCAATATAATCAGAAGCTCCGGCCAAAAACATTTCATCTTTATAACTCTTTTCGGTATGATTCGAAAAAGCAATTACTTTAACTTCTGGATATTTTTGTTTGACAATTTTAGTCGCCTCTATTCCTCCAACATATTTCATGCTAATGTCCATTAAAATAACATCTACAGTCTCTTTTTTTAAAAAGTTTAAAACATCTTTTCCGTCCAAACACTCACCAACAACAGATATTTTCCCTTTTTTAGGCAAAAACCGATTTGTTGCTTTCCTGATAATTGTATTATCGTCTACTAATAGAACTTTTATCATAGTTGTAATGTTGATTTAGAGTGTCCAGTTCTTCCAACTTCCCTAAGATCTATCAATCTTAAACCTAATTGCAAAGGGAAGTTGAAAGTCTGACTTAACACATTATTATACACTAACCAAAAAGCATTGTCTTAATCGGCAGAGAAGGACTCGTCTTTAGCTTTTTAATACGACTAAAGTATACTAAAGAAAAGCGTGTTGTTTAGGTGATTTACCTAAATTAGAAAAACGGGTGATTTGCTTAAAAACAAATAAAAAGGACTAAATATCCTCAAATAATCGTTTTTCATGAACATAATTAACCAAAGCAACAAGGTTTTTAACTCCGGTCTTTTCTATTAAATTTCTTTTATGAGCGTCAACAGTCCTTGTGCTTATGTAAAGTTTTTCTGCAATTTCCATATTAGAATATTCTTTCATTATTAAATAAAGCACCTCTTTTTCTCTTGCCGTTAGTTGCGTATTTTCATATTTAGACAATGATTTTTTTTTCTTACTAAAACTTGAAAGGATTTTTTGAGATACATCAAAAGAATAGTAGGTTTCATTATCACAAACCTTTTCAATAGCTTCAAATAGTTGATCCGGTGATGTGTTTTTCAAAATGTAACCATCTGCTCCAGCGGTAATCATTGCTTTTATATGTTGACTTTCTGACAACATAGAAAGGGCCAATATTTTCATTTCAGGGTATCTTTTTTTAACTTCCTTAGTCGCTTTTATTCCATCCATTTGAGGCATGTTAATGTCCATTATGATAATATCTGGTTTATTTACTTTTATTTCAGCCATCGCAGAAATGCCATTGGAAGCTTCTCCTATAACCTCAAATCGACCTGATTCCATTTCAAGATATGATCTGATTCCTATTCGAACTAAGTCATGATCATCTACTAATAGAATTTTAATTTTATTCATCTTCTTTTAATGGAATTTTAATTTTTATACTGGTTCCTTTTTTTAATTCCGACACAACATCAATCTTACCATTCATTGATTTAACCCTACTTTTCATACTATCTATTCCAAAGGTCTCCCCAACATCTTTTAATGTAAAGCCGACTCCATTGTCTTTAATAATAATGAATAAAGAATTCCTTTTTATAGTTAAGTCTATTTTTACTTTTGTTGCTTTAGCATGTTTTACAATGTTATTTGTTGCTTCTTGAATTACTCTGTATATTGGTAATTCAAGATTACCTAAAGGTTTCTTAAAGTTTGAATTCAGTTTAAATTCTGCTATGGATCTTTTTTCTAAGCTGTCTACCACATCTTGTAGCGCTGCAATTAAACCAAAATCTCTAATTACTTCTGGTAGCAAGTTGTGTGATAAATTTCTTATTTCAACAACTGAGTTGTCAAGTAATTCTAAAGTTGAAATAAAATCAGGGTCTTTAAATTTTGTACCATACAAGTATTTTTTAAAGCCAATTGATACTGCTGTTAATGTTTGGCAAATTCCATCATGCAATTCCCTTGATAATCGCTCTCTTTCTGCTCGTTCAGTTTCTATAATTTCCTTTAATAAATTTTCTTCCCTCTCTTTTTCTCTTTTTTCTTCCTCTTTACTTTCCGAAATATCACTTATAATCTCAATTTGATTTACCAGTTTTCCTTCATTATCAAATATTGGAGTATTACTTACTGCAAGCCAGACCATGTTCCCATTTTTCTTATAAGCTGTTACCTCTATGTTAAATGGGGTTGGTTTTTTTTGGTATTGATTAATTATTTTTTGCACTTTTTTTGTTTGAACTAATTTCCCATTAAAAATTACAGAAGGCAACCTCCCCATCATTTCATCAAGAGAATAGCCCATCAGCTCTTCCATACTCTCATTACACCATTCTATTTCCCCATTTTTATCACATAAAAAAACACCATTGGTAGTTTTGCTGGCTATTAACGATAGGTTTCTCAATTCTTTCTCCGAACGTTTCTGTTCAGTAACATCCAATATTGTAGCAAAAACCTGAATAATTTCTCCCGAAGAACTGTAAACACCTCTTACAGCTGTAACTGCATCAACAACTTCTCCATTCTTTTTAATGTATTTCTTATTTAAGAGAAACCCTTTTTGTTCTCCTTTCATCAACATCTCAAAATTGCGATGACTTTCTGCTAAATAATCGGGGTGAGTAATTTTGTCGAAATGAACTTTTTTATCGGAAATCTCTTTTTGTGTGTACCCTAGCATGTCACAAAAGGCCTGATTTGCATGAACTTCACCAGATAAAAAATCATCTATATGAATTCCAAATAAATTGCTTTCATAGATTACCCGTAACTTTTCTTCATCTTCTTTACGTTTTTTCTCATTAATTAATCGCTCTCTTATATCTCGTTGAATGGTCGCAAGATAAATTGGCTGCTTGGTTTCAGGGTCTTTGATCAAAAAAGACCTGACAGATGTATTGATAACTTCTTTTGTTTTAAAATGCCTTAAGCTGCTTACTCCTCTATAAAATCCATTTTTAAGAATTTCAGGTTGTTCTACTTCTTTCGAAAGTTGAAATGCTTCTTTTGTATGAAAATCCTCTATCCTTGTTTGTTTTACCTGATCAATACTATCCAACCCCACCAATTCTCTTCCATAAGGATTCACATAAAGTAATTTACCCTCTAATGATGCAATCCCTACAAAGTCTGTGGAGTGCTCCATCACTGCAAAATACTTCTTTAGCTCAACCTCAGTTTCTTTCCTTTCTGTGATGTCTGTATGTGTTCCTGCAGTCCTTAATGGTTTCCCATTACGATCTTTTTCAATTACCCTACCTTTAGATAAAATCCAGAGATAGTGACCCTCTTTATGTTTTATCCGATATTCCATTTGATAATTCTGTTCATTAAAATCAACAGTATTGTACTTTTTTATTATCCGATCTCTATCTTCAGGATGAATTCGCTTCACCCAATTACTAAAGGACAATTTAAATCCCTTTTTATTATACCCTAACATCCTCGCATAACCAGAACTATAATAGTATTCCCCAGTGTTATAGTTTGAATCATAAAGACCTACATCTACAGAGTCGACTAATAGCCTAAGTCGCTCTTCATCATGGATGAGCTTAGACTCTGCTTTTCTTTTTTCATTTATTTGATGCTTTAATCCTTCAATTAAGAAAGTTTCTTCTTCGTAGTTTTCAGTAGATTCTCCTCCAAGATCGATTAATAATTCATTAAGACTTTTTAACGTTTTCTTGTGAGTATTGTTTTGTCTTGAAAGGCTCTCTAAGGTCTCATTAAGTTCCTGAGAGCTTATGTCCATCGCCCTTGAAAGTATCTTTTGATTATCATCAATATTTTTATAAGTATTACTTATTGATGTTAAAAATCGTTGAAATTCAGGAGAAGAGACATCAACTTCTGAAAGATGTTTATTTAATTGTCTATTTAAAATTTTGTGAAGTGCCACAGATAATATTAAATATTTTATTCAAAAAAAGTTGTTATGACCAACGTCTCATTATGTAAACAACATTTAGTTCCATTATTTGGTGGGGCAAATTCTCCATAGGAGTAAAACCCAGCAAGAACTGATTTTTCCGTAGCGTCTACTATATTTTCAATTTCATCACCTATTCCTTCACCAAGCACTATTTTTCTACCAATACAACTTACAATAAAGATTAGCTCTGGAGACTCTTCATCTTTGTTATTTAAATTAAGAGCAGTATCATAAGACCCGTACACTAACTCATTCAAATCGGCAGTCATTAACTGCACATAATTCCCCTCCTTTAAATTTCCAGCAAATGTCATACTTTGCTCTTTTTCATCAATGGTTAAAATGGTTCTAATTATTGGTTCAGGTTGATCATCTGCATAAACACCTAAAGGGAATAAAAATGCTGATCCAGGCAATTCAGAAGCTTTATCTCCAAGGTATTTTTTATAAATACTCAATGCATTTTTACCATCAAGTTCATAAAGTTTATTCTTAAATGACTTAGTAATTAATCTTTTCGGGCCAAATGGAATCCATCCTTTATGAATTCCATGTTTAATGGTTAGTGAAGTGCCATAAAACCCTATCGCAACAACATTGTTTTCAATTGGCAGGGCATTCAATCCTACTAATGTCTTTTCATGTCGTTCCCCATCTCCTGCTATCCCTCCTGTAACACTTACCTCTTCTGGAAAATAATTATTGATCCCATCTATTAAATCATCTCCATTCATGTTCATTCCACTAGAAAGCAGAAATACATGCTTTAGCCCCTCTAGTTTAATTTTAGTAATTAATCTTTTTCCCACAGCATTAATGTTCTCGTCATCAATATTTACGGAAATAGCCTTTATTTTAGTTTTCTCAAAACAAATGGCCGTAATACTAATTGTATTATCAAACACCTTTCCATCTGCAATTTCTCCTGCAGAAGTACTTGAAATGATTTCTGCATTAGGATACAAATTTTTAATATAGTAAAACCATAAATCATTTTTTTCAAAGATCATTCTGTCTCCGAAGGCCAGTACTAATTGAGTTTTTGACTTGTTTTGAATCCCTTCCCTAACATTTAAAATATCATTTTTTGACTTCCATATATGTTGATCTATTTTCATTTTTAAATTTGTGTTTTTTTAAATATCCAAATTTTATTGGGGGTTTGTAAGCCTAAGTAATTAATAGTATTCTGTTGCTTAATAAATTGATGACTGAAAATTACATTATCATCAAACGGTACATTATTATGAATATCGACTTATCTTATTGTTAAGTACGTCAACTTTTTCTTGTTGCCTCTTTTCTCTTTTTTTCCATTTCTTCAATTGCATATCTATTGTATTAATCTTTTTTTGCTTCTTCGTTTTAACTTTATCAAACTTTCTAGCATTAGAAATTAATTTTTCTCGCCTTTTTTCTATCCTTTGTTTTTCTTTTCCTAATCGACTTATCTCACGGCCTGAACTCTGAGAATGGTTAGATAACGAAAATATATTTTCATTTAAATCAACCTCCGTTTTATTAATCTTTTTTTGTGTTGAATTTATTTCTGTTTTTAATCCCTCAACTTCTTTTATTAATTTTTTTTTGTCGTTTTCTATTGATAATGTCTTTGACTTAATTTTTTCCGCAATTTCCTTTTCGTCCTTAAGTAAAGCGTTTAAATATTCGTTTGATGCCTTTCTACTGAAACCTAATAAATAATTAGCGGCATTACCATATTCCTTTTTTTGATTAGATGAAAGCATTTTTTCATCAAAATCAAATGAAACAATTAACTCAAAACCCCCATTTCTTAGAGAGTTAACGGTAAATTGAAGGTCTATTAGTTGGTTTGTTATTTCTGGCAACCTTGCATTATCTACAATGATATCTTTTCCATTTTTTAGAGAAAATGCAAAATGACCTTCCAAATGGTCTAGAAATTTACTCCTAACACTTTTTTCGTCTTTATCCGCAACTTCAATAGATAAAGCATTTAGCTCTCCACTTTTAAACTTATACTTAAGTTCTTTAACTTCAACTTGTTCTGTTTTTTGCAATTGGTTTGAAAACATATTTAAGTTAAACAGTTGAAAAATCAGCGCTGTAACAATATATTTATTAAACTTCATCATTTTTTTTATCAGTATTTATAATTCGTTATAATAACCATCACCCCAATAAGTCCATTTTGATAACCGAATTAATCAGTTGAGCCATATTCTTTACTTTCAATTTAAACATTATGTTTTCTCGATGCTTTTCAACTGTTCGTCTACTTATTAATAACTTTTTCGCAATTTGTATACTTGTAAACCCTTCAGTTATATAGATAGTAATTTCCTGTTCTCTTATAGTTAGATTTATCTGTTTTTTAATCATCAGCTTCCGGAGATAAAAATTTATATATGAATCCCGCTATAAAAGCTCCAACAATAGGCCCTATCCAAAAAAGCCATAATTGCCCCATTGCCCAATCATTAGCAAATATTGCCTGACTCAAACTTCTTGCGGGGTTTACAGATGTATTCGTTATAGGAATGCTTATTAAATGAATTAATGTTAATCCTAAGCCTATTGTTAATCCCGAAAAACCTTTTGGTGCTTTAGAATGAGTTGCTCCTAGAATTATAAATAGAAACATAAATGTTATTACTATTTCTGTTATTAATGCTGACAGCATGCTGTAACCTCCCGGAGAATGTTCTCCATAACCATTTGCTGCAAATCCCCCAATTTCAAACCCAGCTTTTCCGTTTGCAATCAAATAGAGAATTCCTGCTCCAGAAATGGCTCCTAAAACTTGTGCCCCAATATATGGTAACAACTCTTTCTTATCAAAACGACCGCCAGCCCATAAACCTATAGACACTGCTGGATTCAAATGACAGCCTGAGATATGGCCAATAGCATATACCATAGTAAGAACTGTTAGTCCAAAAGCGAAGGCGACCCCTACAAACCCAATTCCAAGTTCAGGAAATGAGGCTGCCAAGACAGCACTACCACAACCACCTAATACCAACCACAAGGTTCCTATAAATTCTGCTACTAATTTTTTCATCTGTTATAGGTTGTTAATTACTATATCAAGCTATTCAATTTCCTCAAATTCCAGGGATGAAACTGAAATCTTCTGCTGAGGAAATTGAACGCTTTTTTTATTCGCTTTTATGTATATGAACATCCATTTGTGGATATGGAATATTAAGCCCTTCCTTATTAAATGTGTTATACACTTTTTCATTCATATCAAAGAAAACACCCCAATAATCCTCTTGTTTAATCCAAGCTCTAGCAGTAAAATTGACCGAACTATCTCCCAATTCAGAAACAGCAACAAATGGTGCAGGATCTTGCAAAATTCTACTGTCTGCAGCCATTAAATTAATCATAACCTCTTTTGCCTTGGCTGTATCGTCTCCATAAGCTATTCCAAAAGTCCAATCAACTCTTCTTGCTGGTTCTGTAGAATAATTCACCATTGAAGAGTTAGATAGCCCTCCGTTAGGAATAATAATCGTTTTATTATCTAATGTTTTAAGTATCGTGTTAAAAATTTGAACTTCAGAAACTATCCCAATATGCCCTTGAGCTTCTAAATAATCTCCAGACTTAAACGGTTTAAAGATTAAAATCATTACTTCTCCTGCAAAGTTTTGCAATGTTCCCGAAAGTGCCAAGCCTACTGCCAATCCTGCCGCTCCAAGGATTGCGACAAACGAAGTCATCTCAATTCCCAACATTCCGAGTACACTAATTACCAACATCACCTTTAATAAAGCTCCGACAATACCTCTTAAAAATGGCTTTAACGTAATTTCAATTTTTCGCTTATCTAAAACTTTATCAACCCCTTTAACTAATAGTTTAATAACAATACCCCCAATAATCCAGACTAATATTGCACCAACTAACTTAGGGCCATATTCAAACACTATTTCGTTTACTTGATTTAAAATTTCTTCTGTACTCATAATTTTTGTTTTTAAAATTTATATGAAATTCCAACCCCTATAACTTCTTTGAATTGAGTTCTTGGGCCAACAGCATCAATAATTCCATCATCATTGGAATCAACGGAAATATCAATATCATGGTCATATAAGAGTTGAGTTGATATTGTTGCAGAAATATACTTGTTAACTTTCATGGCAATTAAGACTTCCCAATTCACATCAACATGATCAGGTTCTTCAGAATAATTGGAAAACAATTCCAGTTTAGTTTGAAAATTAACATTTTTCATGATGTCCTTTTTAAACATTGCTCTCATGTAACCCCCATACTCAGAACGTATTGTCTTTCCAGGGGTTGTTACATTTCCTAAAATGTCAAATTCAGCAGGGGCCACACCAAAGGCTCCAGCATCAGCTAATGTTTGATCATTAACTATGGTCATTTTCATAGTTAAGGGAGACAGAAATAGTGTGAAATTATCATTCGGTTTGTAATCCATTCCGATTGCACCAAGTACATACGCAGGAGCCATAAAATTAGAAATCTTAGTCGAGTCATCAGGATAATTATATCCCGCAGACATCTGAGATTTAAAATTTATTAATCCCGCGTAATACCAATTCTTAAATGCTTTCTGTCCATACTTTGATGTGAAATCAATTTTATCATCTGTTTTTCTTGCAGCATCACCTCCTTGTTGAAGGATCCCATAGGCCAAATCCAATGAGTTATCCCAGGTTGAATTACCTTTTTTTAGGTTTGCATAAAAACTAACTAACCCATTTACCGAAATAGAGTTTTCTCCACCGGCAGACCAATTTGTCAAACCTACCTGAGTAAGGTTCAACGAAAAAATACCACCTATTTTCCATCCTTCAAGAGAATCTTTGCTTTGTTTTTTTAAAACCTCCTCAGCTTCTGTTGTCTGAGAAAATATCGATGTTACACAACAACAACAAATTATTATTAATACTTTTTTCATTTCTTTTTGTAATCACACAAGCCATTCAACTCTCCCTGGTTCCTATCAAAAACTTAAAATCAACAGAGAAAAGCTGAAAGCTTGGTGACCTTTATTAATTATTTTACCAATTTTGTAAATTCTACTTTTAATTCAACTCTTCTGTTGAGCGCTCTACCTTTGGATGTTTTATTATCTGCTACTGGAACTGTTTCTCCAAAACCATTGGATTTCAATCTTTTTTCTTCAATGCCTTTTTTAACAAGGTAGGTTTCTACCGCTTTTGCGCGTTTTTTTGATAATTCTAAATTTTTTGTGTCATCTCCTGAAGAGTCTGTATGTCCATCTATTTTTAGATTATAAGAAGAATTATTTTTCATAATATCAACTACTTGATTTAGTATTGGATATGATGATGTAGTTAACCTATCTCTTCCTGATTGAAACTTAACCCCATTTAATGCTTTTTCAAACACTTTGAGTTCCGCTGCTTTTACTTCAGGGCAACCTTTGTTTGCAACTAACCCTGCAACATCTGGACAAACATCCTCGTTGTCGGCAACTCCATCATTATCCTTATCGGGACAACCATTTAATGCACTTGATCCCTTTATTTTTGGACATGTATCGTCTTTATCCGCGATACCATCTCCATCAGAATCTGGGCAGCCACTTAGTTCTTTTAATCCCTTTTCCTTTGGGCAACTATCATTTTTATCAGCAACTCCATCCCCATCAGTATCTGGACAACCTCCTAATTCCTTCAACCCTTTAATTTCAGGACAAGAATCTTCATTGTCGGCAACTCCATCCCCATCAGTATCAGGACAGCCATTGTGTTCTTTTAATCCCCTTACCTCTGGGCAACCGTCTTCAATGTCACTTAATCCGTCTCCATCAGTATCTTTCCAAGGACAACCATTCATCTTTCCCCATATGTTTGGACAAGGATCAGCAGCATCTTTTACTCCATCTCCATCAGAATCATCATTTTCACCTAAATGTCCTGTAGCTCCTTTAACTAAAAATAAGGGCACCAATGATCCTGGCATTTGAGCTTGAATTTTATTAGGAATTAATATTGCTCCTAATAAAAAAGTTAGGATAAATAAGCTTGTAATTTTTTTCATGATATTATAGATTTATAGATTTGATTGCGTTTTTTTAATTAGAATAATTTTTTAACTGAAAACTTGTACTACATCTCAATTTAGGATTCGCTTCAACATTTCAGTTCTGCCAATGATTGGGGTATTTATATAACCTCTTGTCATTAAGTGTTTTTTAGCATTTTCTAGCCATAGCTCACAGTCGTAAGTAGTCCCACTCTCCGCATCATAAAAATAGCCAGTCCAACTGTGCTCGTATTTATTATACTTAAAGGATTTAAAAATTGCTTGCCCAATTAAGTTCTTATTTCTTAATTTTTCATTTGTATTAAATTTGTCTTTTATCTCAGAGTTCATATTCCAAACAAGAATACCATAGTATACCCCATCTTTTTTTACAAATTTGATTTTAGATTTTTTATTAGGAGCTAAGTAAATGCCCAAAACATCATTCTCACTATAATAAGAAGGATTAATAAAAGATACTAGAATAAAGAATGTCAAGAATATTAATAGTCTGGCGTTTATTTTTTTCATAAAGAAAAGTTAATACAGTGTTTTTATTATTTAGACATACAAAAACAAAAAAGTCACATTTAAGCCCATAAAATTACAGAGTAAGAAAACGAAAAAAAATAGGGAAATCACCTATATTCTCAACTAGGTATTATCCTTAAAAATTTCAACAAAGTATATTTTATTAATTGTTTTTAGTCTGTCGTCAGGATTATTACCCTATTTTAATAATATTATCTTCCAAAAGAGATCGCTTATTTTGTTCATAATAAGTTCCTATTTTTGCTTATAATTGTCAAACTATTAAATTTATTAATAGATTACATTTTAATAAAATTGTTTAAAAGAAAGCCTAAAATAGAAGACCTGTCTGATGATGAAATTATAGACCTTATAATTAATCAGAAGCAAACAGACTATTTCCAGCATTTGTATTTAAGGTATTCACCCGTAGTCTATAATAAATGTATTGCCCTTGCTAATGATAAAGACATCGCAAAAGATTTAACACATGATATCTTTTTAAAAGTATTCTTAAATTTATCTAAATTTAAAAGCAAATCTAAATTTTCTACATGGCTTTATAGTATTACTTACAATTTTTGCATCGACTTCTTAAAGAAAGAACAAAAGCAAATTGAAAAAGTAGAAGAAATTATAGATATCACAGATGAAGAAGATGAAGACTATGAAAAACAATTATTAGAAATTAAAGTTGATAAACTTCAGCAAGTTTTAGACTCAATTTCTATTGAAGATAAATCGATTTTATTAATGAAATACCAAGATGATTACAGTATAAAAGAAATACAAAACATACTAGGGTTATCGGAAAGTGCAGTAAAAATGCGAATTAAAAGAGCAAAAGCAAAAGCGGTTGACACTTATAAAAATTTGTGTTAAGATTAAAAGAATGAGTAAGAATCAATTTAAAATAATAAAACCAACTGAAGAGCCTCCTAAGGAACTTGAAAAAGAAGTTATGGGAAGCGTAAAGACTGTTGTACTCATATTACGTGTTGTACAACTGTTCGTTGGAGATATTGAAGGAACTGTTCTTAGCTTATTTAAAACTAACCCAAAGAACATTGATAAAAACAAATCGAATGAAAAGAAATAAAACACTTGTTTAAGTGACTTATTCAATTTATTCAGTCATAACAATAGCGGCTAATTACAGGTTATACTTATTAAAAAATAAAAAAATAAATGGGCTTAATTGATAATATTAAGACAGACTTTATCCACTCTTTATCTAGCTTAGGGGTTAAGGTTTTAAATGTAGTTCCTAAAATTTTTGGGGTTTTATTTTTGTTGTTAATTGGATGGCTAATCGCAAAATTATTACGGTCAATAGTGAAAAAAGTGCTAACAACTATAAAATTAGATGAAATGACTGAAAAAATCGGCCTTCATAAAATTTTTAATGAGATTAACCTTAAGGTTGCTATATCTAAACTACTTTCAGAGTTTGTATATTGGCTAGTTTTCTTAATGTTTGTTATCTCTGCTTCAGAAGCAATGGGAATGACAATTATCTCGAATGGAATAAGTGCATTAATAGCATATTTACCTCAATTTCTTTCTGCTTTGTTCATTTTTGTTGGAGGAATACTTGTCGCTAATCTTGTGAAAAAGAGCGTAATTACTGCCACTAATTCTATTGGGCTATCTGGTTCAAGAGTTATTGGCGGAATTGTCTTTTATGTTATAGCAATCTTTATTACCATTACCGCACTAAATCAAGCAGGAATAGATACTTCATTAATTACTTCTAACATAATATTAGTTTTGGGAGCTATTTTATTAGCTTTTGGTATTTCTTATGGATTTGCACCAAGAGACATTTTAACCAATATCTTATCTTCTTTTTATAGTAAAGAAAGATATACAGAAGGAATGATTATTAAAATAAATGATATTCAAGGCACTGTAATTAAAGTTGACATGCTTACAATTACAATACAGGCTGAAAATAAAAAAGTAGTTATCCCTGTTAAAAAATTAATTTCAGAAACTATTGAAATAATTGAAGAATAAAAAATAATTAGAGATCCTCTGAAAAAATATACATCTCATAATATTTCGTAAACTTGTTTTATGAATATTCCTGTAATAATAATAATGATAGGGCTGCTCATATTCGGAGCACACCTTTTTAACGGCCTTTTTAAGTTTACTAAAATTCCTAATGTGCTAATTTTATTAGTTATTGGAATTGCTGCAGGCCCTATTTTTGGTTTTGTAAGAGAGGCTCACTTTGGTTCTATGGGGCCAATATTTACTTCTATAACTTTAATTTTAATCTTATTTGAAAGCGGAACCAATCTTAAAATTGGAGAGCTGTTTAAATCCATAGGTTCTGCTTTTTTATTAACACTGTTTAATTTTATAGCGAGTGCTGTAATAGGAACTTTTGTTGCTGTTACGTTTTTCTCAGATATCGACATGTTGAGCGCTGTGTTTTTTGGAGTTATAATAGCCGGAACATCATCTGCAGTTGTTATTCCAATTATAAAACAACTTAAAATGAACGAAAAAGGCTATACCACGTTAATGTTAGAGTCCGCATTAAGTGACGTGCTTTGTTTGGTAATCGGATTAGCTTTATTACAAGCTATGAAACAAGGTGTATTTGAAGTAAGCGCTATTTTAAACACTGTTTGGAGATCATTTTTGTTTGCCTTTATTATTGGGTTTGCTGGTGGGTTTATTTGGTCATTAATAATTCGTTATACACGAATTATTGAAAACTCTAAAGTAATGAGTTTAGCATTTGTTTTTATTGTATATGGTTTAACAGAGTATTTAAAATTAAACGGAGGAATTGCCGTTTTAATTTTTGGAATCACATTAGGAAATGCTCATTTATTACAAAACACCTTTTTAAGAAAAGCATTTCCTGCTAAAGAATTAAGGCCTAGTGAAAAAGGTTTTTTTAGCGAGTTAGTTTTCATTATGTCAACCTTCTTTTTTGTGTACGTTGGTATTTGTATGAAATTTGGAAGTGTATGGATTTATCTATTAGCACTACTAATTGTTGGGTTAATTATTGCTATTAGGCCTTTATCTATTAAATTATTAGTTCGTACAAAAATGTCGTTTAAAGATTTAAGCATAATGTCCATAATGGCTCCAAAAGGATTGGTTCCAGCAATTTTAGCCTCCATTCCTATCCAATATGGCTTAGCTGGCGGAGAGAATATTCAAATGTTATCATTTGCCGTTGTGCTATTAAGTATCCTCATCTGTTCTATTTTAGTAATTATTCTTAGTAAAAACCCTTTAAAAATTGGATATCTTAAAAAAGTTTTAGGACATCAAGAAGAGGAAGAAACTATTGAAAATACTTTTAAAGAAGATGCCTCAATAGATGAAATTTCAACTGAAGAAATAAATAACGATAATACTCCGTTAGAATAAAAACAACCCGTTTGAAAAAATTCCTGATTCTTCATATCGTTTTTTTTATAGCTGTAGTATTCGGTTTTTCTCAATCCAATACCTGCACTTTTTCTGGCACCATACAAGATACAAAAGGAGAACCTATTCCCTACAGTAGTATTTACATTCCAAAATTAGCCACAGGTAAAATGGCAAATATGAACGGTAAATACAAAATGAGTTTACCTTGCGGGAAGTATAAAATCAAGGTTCAATGTTTGGGTTTTGAAACAAAATTTCTAACCATAAATGCTTCTTCTCCCAACAATACAAAAACCATTGTGCTATCCTCTAAATCTTTTAGTATTAAAGAGTTTACTGTAAACGCCTCTGATGAAGATCCTGCATATAACGTAATGCGAAAAGCTGTTGTAATGGCAAAATATTACAAAAAACAGATTATAGAATATGATGCCAAAATTTATATCCGATTTTTCTTTTTTGCTGATAACATCCCGAAAATAGCAAAGCTATTTGCAGAAGAAAACGACATCAAACAATTAAAAGCTGGTGACATCTCAGAAACCCTTATTCAATACAGCTATAAACGTCCTAATAAGGTTAAAGAAAAAATAATTTATACCCGAAATGCAAGTGGAGATACCACTAAAGGGCGATCTCCATATATCAATTTTAGTTTTTACAACCTTGGTGGTAACACCATTATTTCTCCATTAAGTAGAAATGCTTTTACCGTTTATAAATTTGAATTAATTAGCACTTATTTAGAGGGTAAAAACACGGTGAATAAAATAAAAATAATACCTAAACGAAAAGGAACTGATTTGATGAGTGGCTACCTTTATATTAATGAGGGAACATGGAATATAAATAGTGTAGATGTAAAGTTTAGACAACAATTTGTAGAGATACAGTACAAGCAAATTTATTCTGAAATTTCTGATAATGCATGGATGCCTATCAGTCATGAGATAAAAGTGAGAGCCAAAGCAATGGGGTTTAAAGGCCATTTTAAACACATTGTGTCTATGAGTAATATTAAACTCAAAACAGACCCAAAAATAGATGAAAAAATAAAATCCTTAGTTACTCTTCCTTTTACAGAACAATTTGAAACGGAAGAAAAAGCCAAAAGCAATACTTCTGGTAAAGTGTCTAAAACAGAAAAAAAGATACAAGAGTTAATGGATCAAGACAAACTAACTAGAGGAGAAACAATGAAACTTGTTCGTTTGGTAAATAAACAAGCCAATGAAGAAAAAAAGAAGTTGCCAGAAAAGACTACCATGGAGAAAACTCGAGACCATGAAACAATATATGCTGATAGTGCCTTTACCAAAAACGACAGTGTATGGGCAGCAGTTCGAGAAGTCCCGCTATCAGAACAAGAAACAATGATTTACCATACGCGAGATTCCTTAACTCGAGTGGAAAATGGTGATACCGTGATTAATAAAAAAAGAAGTTTTATTGGTGATGCTTTATTTTTTAATGGCACCATAAAAAGTAAAAACAAAAATTCAAAACTTAAAATTCCAGGATTATTATCTCGCCTTTCTTTAAATTTTAATACCGTAGATGGTTTTCTGATTAGAAAAACACTGTTTTCTTATAAAAGAAAATACACCGAGGGAAAGTGGTGGAAAATTGAACCATCAGTTTTGTATGCTTTTTCTCGTAACGACTTAATGGGTAAATTCGACTTCACCTCTCAATACAATATGAAGTCTCGAGGGCGAATTTATTTCTCTGCTGGGAAGCTGAATAGCGATTTTAATACCACAGGGCCTATGCCTAATTTTTTTAACAGCTTAGCTACATTATTTTTCTCTGAAAACTATAAAAAGCTATATCAAAAAGAATATGCCCTTATTGGTCATTCATTTGATCTTAGTAATGGTTTAAACCTAAACACTTCAATAGAATATGCAGATAGAACTCAATTATTCAATCATTCAACTTTTAAAATAATTAAATATGGCAACAAAAACTATACCTTAAACGCTCCAGTTATTGCAGATCGCGCCAATTCATCTTTTATTTTTAGCAATAATAAATCAATGAACTTTAGGGCAAAATTAAGCTTCACTCCAAAACAGTATTTTGTATACAAAAAAGATGAAAAAAAGATGATACAATCAAAACATCCAACGTTCGATTTAACTTATAAGCAGGGAATAAAAAATGTAATAGAAAGTCAAACTGATTTTAGTTTTGTAGAGGCAAGTATGCGTCAATCAAAAAAGATCAATTTGGTTGATAGAGTAAGTTATCATGTTGGTGGGGGTAAATTTTTATCTAACAATACACTGTATTTTGCAGATTACAAAAGCTTTAATACGCAACCTTTTTTCTTGGTTGGAAAATCGAGCATTAACTCATTTCAGTTATTAGGTTTTTATGAATACAGTGCGCGTGATTATTTTTTTGAAGCTCACTTATCAATTGAGGACAACTTTCTCTTATTAAAAAACTTACCATTATTTAACACCTCTTTTATGACGGAAGGACTTTATGCTAATTATTTATATACTAACCAACAAGATCATTACTATGAGTTTGGTTATGCTTTAAAAAATGTGTTTTTATTATTTGATATAGAAGGCTTTGTAAGTTTTAAAGATGCCAACTACAATGCTATAGGCATTAAATTAAGTCTGAATTTTAT
>JAESUI010000077.1 GCA_016763135.1 Flavobacteriales bacterium | reverse complement strand
TGTGCCTAATGCAAGTGTTATGATTATTGAAAGTGCTGAGCGTTTTGGCTTGTCACAACTCCATCAATTAAGGGGTAGAGTAGGAAGGGGAGCAGAGCAATCATATTGTATTTTAATGACAGGAAACAAGCTAAGTGCAGATGGAAGATTAAGAATGGATACCATGGTAAAAACCAATGATGGTTTTGAAATTAGTGAAGTAGATTTAAAATTACGCGGACCAGGAGATCTACAAGGAACTCAACAAAGTGGCTTGTTAAACCTAAATATTGCTGATTTAGTTAGAGATGGACAAATATTACAATATGCAAGAGACATCGCAGTTGAGGTTTTAAAAGAAGACCCTAATTTAATGCTAGATAAAAACCATCGTTTAGTTTCTACACTAAAACAGTTGTTTGGTAATAAAATTAATTGGAGTAGGATTTCATAATAGGCCATTAATTTGTTCTTCAAAATCTTAAACTGATTGATAATGATTGGGTTAGGTGTTTTTTATTAATTTCATTAAACCTTTAACATATTGATGAGTCAAAGACTCATTAAAACTAATACATTTGAAAACACTAAAACAAGATTTATGAAAACCCCTAACTATTTATTGATATTTATATCAATACTAATTCTGTCATTTAGTTCTGCGACAGCACAAACATTTGATGGTTATGCACTTTACAATTTACAAAATAGTAATACAACTTACTTAATTGATAAAGACTATAACATTGCTCATTCATGGTCTTTAGCTTTAACAGGTAATTATACCGTGCATTTAAAAGAAAATGGCAACTTGGTTAGAGGTGGTACTTACGGTAGTAATGTATTAAGTGCTCCTGCTGTATCTGGCATTATTCAAGAATTTGATCCGAGTGGAAATTTAGTTTGGGAGTTTATTTATTCAGATGCAACCCATGTCTCTCACCACGATTTTTGTGTTCTTCCAAATGGAAATGTGATTTTAACGGCTTATGAAGTGAAGACACCAAACGATTTAACACAAGCGGGATATGATGGAGCTACTTCTAATTTATGGCCTACCCATTTTATTGAGGTTGAACAAAATGGTAGTGGTGGTCAAATTGTTTGGGAATGGCACATGTGGGATCATCTGGTTCAAGATTTTGATGCAGGTAAGGATAATTATGGTGTTGTTGCAAACTCACCTGAATTGATGGATATAAATGCAATCTCTCCAGGTTTTGGACCTCCAGGTAGCGGTGATTGGTTTCATATAAATGGAATAGACTACAACCCAACATTAGATCAATTGGTTTTTACTTCTCGTTATGCTAGCGAATTTTATATTATAGATCACAGCACAACTACTGCTGAAGCAGCTTCTCATTTAGGAGGGAATGCTGGAATGGGAGGTGATTTTCTTTATCGTTATGGAAACCCACCAAACCATGGTTCTACTTCTCCACAAATAATTCCTTCGGCTGTTCATGATCCAAGATGGATTAAAGCTGGAAGACCAAATGCAGGATTTATTCAATTTTTTAATAACAACGGTGGGGGTGGTAGTTCATCAACTATAGATGCTATAGACCCTCCTTTATCTGGTTTTAATTATACATCTTATACTACCCCTACTACTTACGATTGGAGACATAATACAAATGCATATTCATCAGGACAATCAGCTCATGATAGAATGACTAATGGAAATACTTTTGTTAACGTTTCTGGTCAGTATATGTACGAGGTAGATGCTTCTAACAATGTAGTATGGCAATATGCAGCGGGTCCATCTAAAGCTTTTAGATTTGAATGTGACTATGCTGGAATTATAGCATTACTTGGTAATAACCCATGTGGCTTAACTGGAATTGAAGAGTTCTCTGATTTAAATATTAATGTATTTCCAAATCCATCAAAAGGAATTTTTAATGTAACTGGTATTTCAGATAATATAAATTCTTTTTCTGTCAGCGTCTATGATGTTTATGGAAAACTAGTAATGCAAGCTAATAACGAAATTAGAATTGATTTAACATCATTTGATAATGGGGTCTACATTGTATATATTTCTAATAATGTAGGAGAAACTATTGTTAAAAAGATTTCTTTGATAAAATAGCCACTAATGAAGAAATTAACTCTTGTTTTCTTTTGTGTTTTTTGTGTTGGTTTTTCCAATATGTCATTTTCACAAACCAATTTTTATGATGTTAATTCTGTAAGAGAAATAAAGATTTATTTTGATCAATCAAACTGGGACTATCTGTTAGATAGTATGTATGTCGAAGGCAGTGAAGGGAGGTTAATTGCAGCAACTATCACCATAGACGGTACGCAGTTAGATAGTGTGGGTGTAAGATACAAAGGGTATAGTTCGGTTAGTGTTAATCGAATTAAAAATCCTTTTAATATTAAACTTGATTATGTTAAAGGTTCTCAAAATTATAATGGTATAGATAAAATAAAGCTTAGTAATGTGATCCAAGACCCCTCTTTTGTTAGAGAGGTTTTGTCGTATGAAATAGCCCGTAAATACATGCCTGCTAGTGAATCGAATTATGCTAATGTATATATTAATGATACTCTAATTGGGTTGTATTCTAATGTAGAATCTGTTAGTAATGAGTTTTTACAAAAGCATTATAATTCAACAGAAAACCCTTTTTTCAAGTGTAATCCTGCTAACTTAGATTTGTTTGGGGAAAACTCCAACTTAAGTAATACTCTTGGTACTGATTCGACCTTATATTATCCGTTATATGATTTGAAATCTGATTATGGATGGCCCCAATTATATGATTTAATAGACACGTTAAATGATTTTTCTGGCAACATAGAACAACTATTAAACGTGGATAGAACGCTATGGATGCATGCTTTTAATTATTCTTTAATCAATTTTGATAGTTATGTTGGGTATGCTCAAAACTATTATTTGTATAAAGACAATAACGGAAGGTTTAATCCTATTCTTTGGGATTTAAATCAATCATTTGCAAGTTACCGTTTGGCAGATGCATCGATACATTTTAGTGGTTTTAATATTCCAGAAGCAAAGGCAATGGATCCATTATTACACTATAATAATGTATCAGTTTATCCTAGACCTCTAATGAGAAATATTTTCAATAATGATAGGTATAGAAAAATGTATATTGCTCATATGCGAACAATTATGGATGAAAATTTTGCCAATCAAGATTATGCTGTTAGAGCGCAGTTTATGCAAACCTTAATTGATACTGATGTACAGAATGATACGAATAAGTTTTATACCTATTCTGATTTTACAGATAACTTGAATTCAACAGTAACCGATTTGGTTGATTATCCTGGTATAACAGATTTAATGGATGCAAGAACTATTTATTTAAGTACGTACCCTGGATTTCAGGGTGCTCCAGACATTACTAGTATTAGCTCTAATCCATCTAGTCTTTCAATTGGTGATAGTGTGTGGATTACAGCAAAAATAACAGATGAAGATAGTGTTATTCTCGCTTATCGTTTTAGCAATACTGAATTATTTAATAAAGTAGATATGTTTGATGATGGGCTTCATAATGATGGTGTAGCTGGTGATAGTATATATGGTTACCTAATAAATAGTATTGGGCATACGGTACAATATTATATTTATTCAGATAATGATTCTTCAGGTAGATTTTCTCCCGAACGTGCAGCTTATGAGTATTATGAGTTATTTGTGGATGGGGATGTAGTTCTTAATGAACTTTGTGCTATAAATAATAGCGTTTGGACGGACAATCAAGGAGAGTATGAAGATTGGATAGAACTATATAATAATTCATCTAGTACTGTTTCGCTTAACGGATATTATTTGTCAGATGATAATTCAAACCTTACAAAGTGGATGTTCCCTGATACCAGTATTGCACCAAATAGCTATATGATAATTTGGGCAGATAATGATACTTTAGATGCGGGACTTCATGCTGGTTTTAAATTGTCGGCAGCTGGTGAGGCAATATTTTTAAGTGATTCTTTAGGTAATTGAATTGATGAAATTGCTTTTGGGATTCAAACTGCTGGAGTTACTACTTTTGGAAGAATTCCGAATGGAACAGGACCATGGCAATATATGAAGTCATCTCATGGGATGTTTAATCAAGTGTTTCCTGTTGCTGTAGAAGAAATTAAGAAACCAACTAAGAATGATTTTATTATTTATCCGAACCCAGCAAAAGGAAAAGTAAATATTAGAGTAGTTGAGCCTGGAGAGTATCGTATTGTTTTAAGGGATATCAACGGCAGAGAAATAGCAACAAAAAACATGAGTACTTCATCAGCTATTTGCAGCATCAATATAACTAGTTTTGCTAGCGGATTTTATATGCTAACTGTAAGCAATAATGATTTTACATCAACCAAGAAATTTATCATAAAATAAAAAACATGAAAAAAATCACTACCTCTTTATTGACTATTTGTTTAATTATTACAACGCTAACAATTAAAGCACAAACTTTTACTAATTACACCATTACAGAAGGTTTACCTCATAATAATGTACTTTGTTTAGTTCAAGATACGGCAGGGAACATGTGGTTTGGAACTCAAGATGGTATTGCAAAGTTTGATGGAGTTAGTACATGGACAATTTTTAATACAACTACAAATCCTGTATTGCCAGATAATACCATTACTGCAATTGCTGTAGATAGTGATAATAATATATGGATAGGAACTGACTTTGGCGTTAGTGTTTATGATGGCTCAACTTTTACAACCTATACCACAGTAGATGGGCTAGGTAATAATAGAATTAATCATATTTCACAAGCAGCAAATGGAGATATTTGGTTTGGAGATTTTTCTGGAGCAACAGTTTATGATGGTGTAACTTTTACGGCATATAACACAACAGATGGGTTGCCATTTGGTGGTGTTACTTATGTAGATTTTGATTCAAATGGAGATGTTTATATGGCGAGTGGGTTAGGTGGTGTAATACAGTTTGATGGAGTTGGTTTTACAATTTATAATAGTGGATTAGAAAGCAATGTCGTACGTTCTATAGTTGTTGATGGTTCAGATAATAAGTGGGTAGGAACTGCAAAAGGCATCTCTGTTCTTAATAGTAGTAATGTAGTTGTAGATGCACATACCATTATGTTAGTGTTACCAGCTCCAGATACATTAAACCCTGTTGAAGACATTAAGATTAACTCGCAAGGTGATATTTGGACAGGTATTTATGTGGATTATTTAGTTACAGAAGGTGGTATTGCGGTAAATAGTGGAGGATCAAGTTGGACAGATTATGATGTAAATGATGGTTTAGTTGGACCTGTAATAAGAAAGATATGGATAGATAAACAAGATAATGTATGGACAGGAACAAGTTCAGGAGTATCTAAATTATCTTTCCCTACAAGTGTCAATCCAATAGCTTTTACTTCAAATGGGTTTAATATATATCCAAACCCTGCATCTGATGTGTTAAATATTGCTATAAATAATAATGAGAATTATCAAAACATAGAGATGTACAATGCAGCTATGCAACTGGTAAAACAGGTTAGCTTAAATTCATCTCAACAAACAGTTAAAGTCTCTTTATCTAATTTAGATAGAGGAATGTATTTTGTAAAATATGGTAACCAAGTAAAAAAAGTAGTTGTTAATTAATTGGAGTAGGATTTTTGATTTTTCGTTTAACGATTTTGTATGAAACGTAGCGTGTAAAAAGAGAGCGAAATGATTCAACGCTCTCTTTATGAAAAAAAACTAACTCTACTCTAAAATTAACTTTTTGGATAAATTGCTTTCATCAAAAATTACAATAACCACATACATTCCTTTTGGTAAATGTTCGAGATTAATTTGAGTTTCATTTGTATTAACTGTTTTGCTAAATACCTGCTTTCCTAGTAGGTTGTAAATTTCAACACTTTCTATTTTATCATTGCTTTCCAGGTTAATTTGTCCAGTTGTTGGATTGGGTGAAATATTAATTTGATTAAGTGTATTTTTTTTATCAATCCCGGTACTTCCTCCATTAATAACATCTATTAAACTCCCTCTTGGGTAGCTTCCTGTTGTTGTTCCATCAAAATCTAGTTTTTTTGTGTAAGTATTTGTAAATGGTTCATACTCAAATAATACACCTATATTATTTGTCCCTCCTATATAAGTCATCCCATATAGTTTTCCATTACTTGATTCTACTAAGTCCCCATAAGGAGCTTTTCCTTTTGAAGCTCCATCAAAAACTATCTTTTTTGTATAAGCCCCAGTCGGAATATCATATTCAAACAATACTCCTTCTCCATTAATTCCCCCTCCTTGTTCATTTAATCCATATAATTTTCCATTACTCGCTTCTACTAATCTTCCTTGTGGTAAGCTGCCTTTTGTAAACTCGTGAAGATCAATCTTCTTGGTGTAAATATTTGTAATTGGATCATACTCGTATAAAACACCATCAGCATTTGCGCCACCAAACCTTGTTAACCCATATAATTTTCCATTACTTGCTAATGTTAGGCCTTCCCAGGGTTGTCTTCCAGATATACTATTATTAAAATCAAACTTATTAATTAAAGTATCTAAAACAAGGTCATATTCAAATATGACACCATCATTATTTGCTCCTCCACTATAAGTTGTTCCGTAGAGTTTCCCATTATTAGCTTGCACTAAAGTGCAGAAAGGTTGGCTTCCCAACATAGTACCATCAAAATTAACTTTTACAGTATATCCATTTGTAGTAATATCATATTCAAACAACACACCATGAACAGGGAAATTCCCACCTGTTGTTGTCGTACCATAGAGCTTCCCATTACTTGCTTCTATTAAACTGCCAAAAGGTAAATCTCCTTGCCCTCCATTACCATAAAAATCATACTTCATAGTGTAGGTTGATGTAACTAAATTATATTCAAATAAGACACCTTGATAAAGTGCTCCTCCTTCAGGGGTAAGACCGTAAAGTTTTCCATTGCTTGCTTGCATTAATTTACTTGTAGGTTTTATGCCTTGATCAGAGCCTGTAGAAAGAAAATTGTGTTCTACAGATTGATTGTTTCCATCTACATCTATCTTAAAAATAGTTCCATTTCCATTTACTCCACCAAGTTTAGTCATTCCCCACAATTCATGAGTTTGAGCATTCAAAGAACTTATTGCTAAAGTTCCTATTAATAAAAGTGTAATTTTTTTCATTGCTTCTAAATTTTAAATGTTTGGTAAAGCAAATATTGAGGTTTATGGTAGTTTGAGCAATACGGTATTTACCGTATTTTAATATATTGATTACCGTAGTTATATCAAATACTGTAGATTTGAGGTGTTAAAAATTAAATTATGAAAACTCTTTGTTTGCTATTTTCACTTCTTTTTAGTGAGTTTTTATTTGCACAGACAAATGAGAGAATAGACAGTTTGTATCATGAATATAACACCTCAGAAATTGATAGTGTTAAGATTAACTGCTTACTGCAATTAACTTGGGAAACCAAAAATAATTCTATTGATACTGCTTTTTATTTTATAGCTCTTGCTAGCGACATAGCTGAAAAAATTAACGACAGTTTATACATCGCTAAAACAAGCTATTATAAAGCTGTTCTTTTTTATTTTACTGGAGAATCCAAAAAATTTAATCTGCAATGTGAGAAAGCTATTCTTTACTATGGTGATTTTAATATTTATGGACAAGCAAGTATCTATAATTTAAAAGGATTAATGCATACCAATAAAGGTGAATTAAATGAAGCTTTGGCAAGCTATCTCCAATCATTAAAATTAGGGAGGCAGACAAATGACTTACACGCTATTGCCAATCCATATCATAATATTGGGATGATATATGAAGAGCTGGAAGAATACGATAAAGCACTAAAAAATTATCAGGATGCACTAAAAATAAGAGAAGAAATAAATGATTCTACATTTATTATACAATCAATGGTATCTATAGGCGGAGTTTATTTTTTAAAGTATGATTATAAAAATGCCGAAAACTATTTAACAAAAGCAATTAATCTTTTAGTTATAAATATGGATACCTGGACTTTATCTAAAGCTATTTCTGATCTAGGGTTAGTTTATCAGGAAACAAAAAGATATCAACTGGCACTACTTAAGTTCAATGAATGTATTCAGCTTCAAAGCAGACTACAAGATAATTTTGGTTTGGTGATAAGCTATTTGAATATTGCAGAGACCTATATGAGTTTAAAAAAATATGATAAAGCAATAGAGTATGCTTTAAAAGGTGAAAAACTTGCAAAAAGGATAACTTCTAAAAAGGAATTATCTAAACTATATAGTTTATTATCAAGAGCCTATTTTTTGTTAGGAAATTATAAAACTGCTTTTGAAATGCAGCAGAATTATTTAGATATAAAAGATAGTTTAATTAATGAGGTAAAAACAAAAGAAATCTCAGCATTACAAATAGAATTTGAAACAGAAAAAAAAGAGAAAGAATTACTTGAAACAAAAAAAGAAAAAGCTGAAGCAGAATTGAAAGTTTCTAAAAAAAGTAAACAAATTTGGTTGTTAATAGGAGGGACATCAATTCTGTTGTTAGTAAGTGGTTTTCTTTTTTATCGTATCAAACAAAAACAAAAAAACAAGTTGACACAAATTCGTATTGAAGAACAACAAAAAGGACTTGCTGCAATAATTCAGGGACAAGAAGATGAACGAAAGCGAATTGCCAAAGATTTACACGATGGTATTGTTCAGCAATTAGGCGGGCTTAAATTAGGGTTACAAAAGGTATTTACAGGAAAAGAAACAGAAGAAACCAGTAAGATTATTCAAATTTTAGACGGTTCAACACAAGAATTACGTGAATTATCACACAAAATGATGCCTCGATCTTTAAGCGAATTAGGTTTAATTCCAGCATTAGAAGATATGTTAGATAATAGTCTTGGGAATTCATCCATACAACATCAATTTGAGCATTTTGGAATTACTACTCGATTTAAGGGAAATATAGAAATTGCCATTTACAGAATTGCACAAGAATTGGTGAATAACGTAATTAAACACAGCAATGCGACCAAGGTTAATGTTCAACTATTTAAAACAGGCAATGATATACTTTTAATTGTTGAAGATAATGGCAAAGGCATAAGTAACATAAAAAAAGAGGGTATTGGTCTAATGAATATTATCAGTCGATTAGACACCATAAACGGAAAAGTAAACTTTGAACCAAGTCCTGAGAGTGGTACATTAGCTACAGTTAAAATTCCTGTATAACATGATAAATTTAATACTTGCAGACGACCACCAATTGATTATAGATGGAATTTCTAACTTATTAGAAAATGAAGTAGCTATTAATATAGTTGCTACTTGCAATAATGGCAATGAGGTTTTAGAACAACTACCTAACCATAGGGTGGATTTATTATTATTAGATTTGGATATGCCGGAAATGAATGGCTTACAATGTGCCGAGGAAGTTCAGCAGCGTTTTCCTAATGTAAAAATAGTTATTTTGACAATGCATCAAGAAAAAGCGTTAATAGAGAAGTTTATAGAATTTGGAGTTAAAGGCTATTTTTTAAAAACAATCTCGAAAGATGAATTAATACACGCTATTAAAACCATTGCTAATGGGAGTGAATATTTCCCTGCTGATGTGACAAAAGCTTTACTAAAAAAACAAGTAATTGTTCCAAATATCACTCAAAGCCCATTATTATCTGTACTAACAGAGCGCGAAATAGAAATTATGCGTTTAGTTTCTCAGGGATTTTCCAATAAAGAAATAGCCGAAAAATTATTTATCAGTCCGCGTACAGTAGATACTCACAGAACTAACATAATGCGAAAACTCGACTTGCACAATGTAGCGGGAATGGTTCGATTTGCCTTTCAAAATAAGTTAGTGGAATAAAAACTTATGGTACACACCGTATTAATTACATTCAATTCTCTATGTTATGCTGAAGCTATTTCTTTCTCTCTTTCTTAATCAATTTAGCTTCCCCGACTATAAAAACGGAACCATAGGTGGTTTCTTTCCAAATTTTACCTTTATGATCAACACCATAAAAGTTGTCTAAGTAATTGTAAATCCAATTGTATTTATTGTTGGTGCTTTCTTTTTTTAATCCAATAATAATAGGTTTTCCATAATTATCATACCATATCACATTGTCTTTTTCATCTACAAAGTAAATGTTGTTATCTCCTTTAAAGGTGCATTGGTAAATAAATTGTGTTAAACTATCTGTTGTTGGGTTTTTAGAAGAAGAATAAGCATCCACATTTCTAAGTCGTTTAGCTTCTTCCCAGCCTTCCTGTATGGCAAATAAGCGAGATGTTTTGGGTGGGTGTTTGGTAGTGTCCATTTCGTGTCCGATGGTACTTAAAGCTGCTTTTGCATTTTCTAAACTTGCTCCCATTTGAAACAAAATAAAACCAGAAAATTTATCTGCCAGCAATTCATTTCCTGGTGATTGTGTTTTCGCAATGGTATGTCCAGAAAGATGATGCCCAATTTCATGTGCTAATACACTAACCGCAGCCCAGTTAGTAGAAGTTTTATTATTTAATTTTTCAATAAATTTTGGGTTGTAAGCAATGTAGCGCTTGTTGTTTTTTAAATAGGCGATAGCGGTGCTAATGTTTTTATCAGAAACAACAATAAAATTGGGAGTTGATCCTGTGTACTGTACAATTTTACTAACCGCTTCCTTAGCTACTTTGTCTGGTTCAAAAGCATAGATTTCTGTAGATAAAGAATCTTGAGCACTAATAGTTCCACTAAAAATAATTAGTAAAAATGATATGTTTAAGATGTATTTCAACATGAGTTAGTTGTAGCTCCTTTCTCCAAAGATAGTACTTCCTACACGAATCATATTTGAACCCTGCTCTAAGGCGAGTTTATAATCTCCGCTCATGCCCATGCTTAAAATTCTGAATTCTGAATTCTGAATTCTGAATTCAGAATAAATTATATGAAGTAAGCTAAATTCATTCGATACCTGAATTTCGTCTAATGTATTAGTTGACATCCCCATTAAACCTACAATCTTAATGTTTTTTAATTCTGCTACTTCTGTATTATTAATTAATGCTTCAGCATCAGTTTTACTTAAGCCAAACTTATTTTCTTCTTCAGCTATCTTAACTTGTAGTAGGCAGTTAATTACTCTGTTATTTTTAAGTGCTTGCTTATTAATTTCTTTCAACAGTTTAAAACTATCCACTGTGTGAATTAAACTAACAAAAGGAGCAATGTATTTTACTTTGTTGGTTTGTAAATGACCAATTAAATGCCATTCAATGTCTTTAGGTAGGTCATCGTATTTTTGGGCTAACTCTTGTACTTTATTCTCGCCAAAAACTCGGTGCCCTGCATTGTATGCCTCTAAAATAGCTTCGTTAGGCTTAGTTTTAGAAACAGCAACAAGTGTAACTTCTTTTGGAAGCTCTGATTTTATTTTGTTGAGGTTGAAGGTGATGCTCATTGTTTATTTTGTTTGAAGCTAGAAGTCTGAAGACGGAAGAAAAAGGTTTCTCCAAACTTCAGACTTCCGTCTTCCAGCTTTTGTTATAGCTCATGAACAAACATTCCGCTTCTTAATTTAGGCTCAAACCAAGTTACCTTTGGAGGCATAATCATATCATTATCTGATATGTCCATTAATTGTTGCATACTTACAGGATGTAGCGCAAAAGCAACTTCCATTTCTCCACTATTTACTCTTTTCTCCAACTCTCCTAAACCTCTAATTCCACCAACAAAATCAATTCTTTTGTCAGTTCTTAGATCAACAATATTTAACAAAGGCTCTAATACTTGTTTAGATAAGATGGTTACATCCAAAACTCCAACAGGATCGTTGTCATTATAAGTTCCTTCTTTAGCAACTAATTTATACCATTTGTTGTTGAGGTACATTCCAAAGTGATGTAATGCTTCTGGTTTGTATATGTCTGAAGTCTCTTCAACGTCAAATTTTTCTGAAACTTTAGCTACAAAAGTAGCTTCGTCCATTCCGTTTAAATCTTTGGCTACTCTGTTGTAATCAATAATTTTTAATTGGTTATCAGGGAAAAGTACAGCCATAAAGTAGTTGTATCTTCCTCCATCATCTTTATTCCCTCCTGCTTCATTTCTAAATTCTTCACCAACTAATGCCCCAGCAGCAGTTCTATGATGACCATCTGCTACATATATACTTGGAACTTGTGCCTCAAATAAGCTTTTGATAGCCGTAACTTTATCTTCATCACTAATTACCCATAAGGTATGCTGAATCCCATCATCAGTAGTAATATCATAAACAGGATTAGCTTGTGTTACTTCAGCAACCAATTCATCAATAGAATTTACGTGAGGGTAAGCAAAAAATACTGGTTCGGAATTTAGTTTACTATATCTTACGTGATTCTTCCGGTCTTCTTCTTTGTCTGGACGAGTTAACTCGTGTTTCTTAATGATATTATTAAAATAATCGTCAATAGCACAACAACCTACTAAACCAGTTTGTTTATGACCATTCATTATTATTTGATAAGCATAAAAGTTCTCTGTATCATCTTGAACCATTAAACCACCATTAACCAATTTGTCAAAATTTTCTTTTCCTTTTTTATAAGTTTCAGGAGCATAATGATCTGCATCATCAGCAAAATCAATTTCTGGTTTTATTACATGATAAAAACTGTTAGGGTTATCTTTACAAACTTCTCTAGCTTCTTTAGCATTTAATACATCGTAAGGTCGACTTACAATTTCTTCTATTTTATCAACCGTTGGGCGATAAGCTTTAAATGGAACTAATACTGACATTGTTATATTTATTAAGCAGTTATTGAATCAAAATGATTAATTATTTGAGAAGCTAGTTCTTCTCCAATTCTATCTTGAGCCTCTCCAGTTGCTGCTCCTGTATGAGGAGTTAATGAGATTTTAGCGTGTTTCAATAAATCTTCTCTTGGAGTAGGTTCATTGGTAAAAACATCTAAAGCTGCATGAGCAACTTTACCTGAATCTAAATTAGCGATTAAAGCAGTCTCATCAATAACACCACCACGAGCAGCATTAGCGATAATTACTCCAGCCTTCATTTTGGCAAACTCATCATTACCGATTAATGCGTTTCCATCTGCTGGCATTGGTACGTGCATAGATATGTAATCAGCATTGGCTAATAATTCGTCTAAAGAGGTTGTTTTGATATTTACGCTAACAGTTTGATCTGCTACTTGAACATCAATAGTTGCACCATCCATAAAAGGATCGAAAGCAATAACATTCGTTCCACAACCTAACGCATATTTTCCAAGGCTTTGACCAATTCTACCAAAACCAATTATTCCGATATTCTTTCCTCTCAACTCAACACCTTTACCGTATTTCTTTTTTAAGACTTTAAAATCAGAAACTCCAGAAACAGGCATTTGTCTGTTTGAGTCATAAATAGAACGAGACATACTAAATAAATGAGCCATTACTTGCTCAGCTACCGATTGAGAAGATGCAGCAGGGGTGTTAATTACTTTCAACCCTTTATTTCGAGCATATTCAACATCTATATTATCCATACCAACACCACCACGACCTATTAATTTTAATCCTGGACAAGCATCAATAAGATTT
>JAESUI010000076.1 GCA_016763135.1 Flavobacteriales bacterium | reverse complement strand
GTATTAAATTTTTCACCCAAGTTGAGCACTTCTTTAGAGGATCCTTTATCATCTATAATAGTTTTGTAGATGTCTAATCCACCAAACCCTTTATAACCATCTGATGAAAAGAACAGTGTTTTACTGTCAGATCCAAAAAATACAGATCGCTCATCACCAGGGGTACTGATTTTCATTTTTTTAGGGTAAGACCATGTACCATTAGAGTTTTTTGTGCTCATGTAAAGGTCTAATTTTCCATAATAATCTTTTCCCCAAGCAAAGACAAATTTCTTTCCATCAGGAGATATGGCAGCACCATCTGTTCCATTTCCATCAATTTCAGACATGTCAACAAAGAAATCATTTATTCCACTCCCCATTCCTTTCGGGCTTCCCCAAGTCTCACCATACAATTGAGAAACATAATACGGTCCACCAGATAATTCCCAACCTCTTCTCCAGCTCTGAAATGCGACCGTTTTTCCATCAGGTGATACCATCGGTTCATCTTCATTACTCGAACTTCCAGCAGGAGCATTAATTGTTTTAGGTTTAGCCCAACCTGTTGCTGTTTTTTTAGAATACCAAATATTGGCATCGTACCTTAGTTTACCATTACTTGCTTCATATATATTAGCATCAGGGCCACCAGGACGTTCCGATTGGTAAAATATATACTTTCCACTAGGTGTGATGGAGAGGTTAGCCTCTTCGTAAGTCGAATTTAATTGGTCTAATTTGGTGATTTCTAAATCAATGTCCTTGTCTAAAATCCGAACACTTATCTGACCTAAAGCCATGTTAAATGTTCCAATTAGTAACAGTAAACTCAGTATTTTTTTACTCTTGTTTTTCATAAGTCATAAATTAATAGAGTATCCAATGTGATACTCTGTCATGTTCATTGGTTCTAAAGATAATGCGTGTTTGTTTGTACACAAAGTAATTGCCATTTATTCCACTCGTAATTTTTGTAGGAATTCCGTAAGCTTTTATCACTTCATCCATTTCATCGTTTAATTGAATCCCTCGGGAAGTGCTTCCATCAAAATCATTGGTTGTAAGAATAAAGGATGTTTCATTAATTGGGTTGGTATAATGTTTAACATGGATTGCTTTAATGCCATCTTTATCGTAAGAATAGATTTTTACTTTACGTCTTTCTTTGGATTGGCTTTTTAATCGAATCATTTTGGCATCATCCAATAAAACTTCCATTAACGATGGGTCTACTTCATTAATAGATTCTTGTGCATTAGAAGTGATTTCTGCTGTTTCCTTTTTATCCATTAGCTCATGAAAAGGCACTCCTTTTTTTAATACCAAAAAGTTCAATTTTGCGATTCTTTCATTTCCTATCATTGCTTCATTAAAAGCAAGTTTAGTTGCTTTTTTATTATTAAGGTGGGCTTGTATAATTCCTTCAGCGATTAGCGCGTTTGCCAATAAAACGGTATCCTTATTCTCTTTTGCCATGCGATGAGCCTTTAAAGCCATGGCCAATGCCATTTCTTTTTCTCCAATCAAATCATAGGTCAATGCAATATTGATGTATACTGGAGTATAACTCTTATCTAGTTGCATCGCTTTTTCAAAATTGTTAATGGCTTCCTCGAGTAGCTCTTCCCTTAAAACAATAGGATCACCACCTTTTGATCCATCCTGATATAACCTACTTCCTTCGTCCAACCCAAAAGGATAAAAGTAGTCGCACTCTTCTTTTTTATACAGACTTAATGCTTGGGTAGCCATGTTTACACCAGCATTGTTATAAACTTCTCTACTCGGAAAAGTGGTAGCAACGTGCTGGTAACACCTTGCACTTTCTTCATACTCTCCAATAAGACTTAATAATTTTGCGGCTTCATAAACAGGAATTAATTGGGCTAATTTGACGCCCACTTCGTCTACAATTTTTATTCGATCTTCTTTACTAGGGTAGCCAGGAGTATTTTCAGAAACTCCAATGTCCTAAAAAGCTGAAATGAATTTCCCACCTACGTTTAAGGTATTGTAGCCAGCCAGATAACCGTATAAACATCCAAAATAATCGGCCTCAGCTTCCATAATTTTTTTTCGATCTATGGTCAATTCAGAGTCGTAGATTTCTTGGGCTATTTTAAAATTTTCTGGTGCAGCTCCAAATGACATTCCCCATCCATGGTCTTTATAATAATGAGATAATTCATGTCCAAGTACAAAGGCCAAGGCATCTAATGAATCAGCACCAAAAGAAACGGTAATGTTATAAATGCCTTCTCCGATAATAATGGTTTGCCGCTTAGGGCTGTAGTAGGTGGTGTAATTTTCTAGTGCTGTTTTGTTGAATGCGAAAATAAGTACAGGAGCTTGTCTACCATCACCAATCGATCGAACAATATCCTTGTAAACGGCTTTAGTTACAGCTTCTTTATTTTTCTGATCAAGAGTAGGCTCATAGGCAAATGAGTACACCGATTGCACCAACAGGAATAATAGTATCCATAAACCGCTTGCTTTACGAGAATTTTTGATCATTAGAAGTGCAAATTTATTAATCAAATATATGTAAATCCCCTGTTTATTCCAATAGGTCGAAAGAACCATCATTTTGGCAATGATTTTATGCTCAATTAAAACTAATAGATAACAAAATCGTTGTAACTATTAATTTTACGCATTGTCGGAACTTGCAGTCCTCCACTAAGCTGGTGTACTCTAAATTGTATGTACAATTGAAGTTCACTTAGCTGAATTTTCCCATCTTTATTTAAGTCAGCTTTTTTAGATTCTATCCCTTCAATTATAGAGTAGGTAAAGAGTCCATTTTTTTTATCATTGGTCTCGTAGGCAAACTCCATACCGCCTGCCGCAGATATTATGGTTGCACCTAAGCCTTTTGAAACATCTGAGAATAACACTTGCATATAGGTGAAAGAGTTCTTTAAACCTGTTTTTGGAACTACAATTTTAGTCCCACTTTTAGCTGTTGCTTTTACGTGTTGATTTGAATTGTTATCAGCAAGTAGCATCTCATCTTTATCTATCTCACCCGAATGACAAGCATCAATTAATACCAATCTATTTCTCGATTTTACATGCTCTAAAAGTTGTTCTATTTTATCATACGGAAGACCTTTTTTAGAGGGGTTATTAAAGTCTACATCTGTGGTGGCTAAATAGTAATCCAATTGCTCATCTAGTAAGCCATGACTAGAAAAATATACAATTACATGATCATTGATTTTTGAATTTTTTAAGAAATCAGCGGTCTTTAAAATGTGCTCTTTGGTTGCATCATGGTTTAACACTATTTTAACATTTATTTTATTGTATTGCCCACTTTTTTCTAAAATATTGACAAAATCTTGAGCATCTTTAGCAGCATAAGTAAGATTTCTATCTGAATTGTCATATTCAGAAATTCCGACTGCTAATAAAAATAAGTCAGGCTTAATTTTTTCGTTGTCAAGTGCAACCTCAAAAACATCTCTAATGCTTTCAACTCCCTTAACATTAATAACTGATACTTGAATTTTGTTGATTCCTCTTGACAGTTCAACTTTTATCTCTTTTTCTATTTTCTTTGTTTTTCCTGTTGCTATTTTTACACCATTCAGTCCATTAATAGGTACATTATTGATGTATACCAACAGCCTGTCTAAAGCGTACATATTATCATGTCCCTTAACATTAAATTTAAATAGAGGGTCTGATGTGGTGGTGACTAAATTGTATTTATCGGTTACCTTTAACTCAGGAAGATTAAATTCATCTCCCAGCATTTCTTGGGTGAATCCAGATCTTTTCAATCGTTTTTCATAAGCTTTTTTGTACATTTTTATTTTGATGATAGAAGCTGTTCCTATCCTTTTAATCACCTTATCTGGTCTGTTGTATTTTAAATCAAATTGTTCTATTGGTAGTATTTGATCCTTCAATCTAAAAGCAGCATTTTTAAGTGCTTTTTTAGAGGAAAAATAGTAGTTGTCTGGTGTAACTACGATATAATCACTATCATCAATGTTAATCATGGTAGCAATTTCTTTTCCGCTCTCAGCATTCCATAGCATAACTTTGTCATCCATTCCACCACTTGCCAGTGTATTCTTTTTATGCATAAAACTCACCGATGTTACCTGATCTTGATGTCCTTTAAGAGTGTGAATTTCTTTTTTCTGTACAATGTCCCAAATCTTTATATCTCCATTTCTTCCAGCTAAGGCAATGTATTTGTCATCAAAACTAAAAGAAACATCGTTATAGGGTAGTTTTCGATTGATGGCAATTCCTTCAATACTTAAAATTATTTCTTTTTTCTCCAGATCAATAATTTCAACAAATTCACCAATAGTAGCTAGGTATTTCCCTGTTTGACTTATTTTTATTTTGTAGTTATTTTTCACAAATGAACTTCCATTTTTTGTTTTGGCTGAAAAATTCATGATACCAGATTTTTTACAATTATTTAAATCAATGTAGGTGAGGTTGAGTCCGCTTTGATAAGTTAGAATTACTAACG
>JAESUI010000075.1 GCA_016763135.1 Flavobacteriales bacterium | reverse complement strand
TTATATGGAAACAAATATTCTCTGTCTACTTTTATGACAGATCTTAATAATGCTATTTTTAAAGAAGATATTGCTGGAAACATTAACTCCTTTAGACAAAACCTACAAATTGAGTATACTAAAAAATTAATTTCAATAGTGGTTGGAGCAAGAAGTAAAACTTATATTTCTAATGCTCAGTCTATGGCAATTTACAACTTAAAACAAATTAAAAAAATGGCGACTGTAAAGTCTGGAAATATTTCTTCTAAAGCCCACAAAGAACACTTAACAACCTTAATAAACAACGCCTTAAAAGAAATTAAATAGTGCCTAAAACTATCTTTATTACAGGCGCCACATCCGGTTTCGGGAAGGCCTCTGCTGTGCTGTTTGCTCAAAATGGTCATGATTTAATTATATCAGGACGAAGAAAGGAGCGTCTTGAAAGTCTTGCTGAAGAATTAAAACACACACACAATGTTTCTGTTGTTTCTTTATGTTTTGATGTAAGAGACAATAATGCTGTCGTTTCTGCTATAAACAGCTTGGATAATAAAAATGTTGATATTTTGATTAATAATGCAGGACTGGCAAGTGGGTTGAATAAAATTCAAGACGGTTCTTTGGATGACTGGGAAAAAATGATAGACACCAACATTAAAGGCTTGCTATATGTTTCTAAAGCAATTATGCCCTTAATGATTAAAAATAAAAAAGGTCACATTATAAATATTGGATCAACAGCAGGAAAAGAGGCTTACGAAAACGGAAATGTTTATTGTGCCACCAAACACGCTGTTGATGCCATTTCAAAATCTATGCGGATAGATTTACTTGGTTATGGAATAAAAGTTACTCAGATATGCCCTGGGGCAGCAGAAACGGAGTTTTCAAAGGTTCGTTTACATGGCGATATTGATAGGGCAAAAAAGGTTTACAATGGATATGAGCCAATGACCGCTGAAGATGTTGCTTCCATAATTTATTATGTAACAACATTGCCCAAAAACCTTTGTATAAACGATTTAGTTGTGACCTCTTTAGCTCAGGCAAACAGCTTTTATATTAATAGGAATTAACGCTTTAGCTTACACTAGGTTTATTCTACCAAACAACTCCTCTTTATAAGACCCGCCTATTGGCAGTAACTTTTTCCCTCCCTCAATAACAACATTGGGTTGTTCTATCGCTATTATCTTGTCTAAGCGAACAATGTAAGACCTGTGTATTCTTTGAAATTCTTTTGCTGGCAATTTCTTTTGTATCTCTTTCATTGTAGAGTGAATGGTGTATTTAACATCACCCACATTTACAACAACATAGTCTTTTAGCGCTTCGACAAACAAAATGTCGCTTGTTTTCACTTTTACTAATCTCGAATTAGACTTTACAAAAATAACCCCTTCTACTTCCTGATTTTCAACTAAAGAATATAGAAAATCTCTTTCTTTTATAACCTCTCTTTCCTTTGAATGTTTGTAAAGAGCCATTTCGATTGACGTATGTAAATCCACCTCTTTAAATGGCTTAATAATATATCCGTAGGGCTCCGTTACCTTTGCTTTTGCTAATGTGTTTTCGTCAGCATAAGCTGTAAGATAAATAACAGGGATACTCATCATTTCCCTTATTTTTTCAGCAGCATCAATCCCGCTCATATCTCCTTTAAGCATAATATCCATCAGCACCAAGTCTGGTTTTGTTTCTGCCGCAAGCTCAACGGCTCTTTCACCAGTTGCTGCAGAACCAACAATATTATACCCTAATTTTTTTAAACTTTGTTGTATGTCTTTCGAAACGATTGCCTCGTCTTCTATAACTAATATATTGTTCTTTGACATTATTGTTCTTTTTTAAATATAATTGTATACTTCGCCCCTTTAGTGTTGTCTAATTCAATTGTTCCACTTATTTGTTCTACTAAGGTCATCACTAGCTGTAAGCCCAAAGAGTCAGTATCTTGATAATTTATTTCTTTTGGCAAACCTAAGCCATTATCTTGTACTATTAAATGAACATTATCATTTTTTTCAAACAATTCAATCTTAATTATTCCTTTTTGATTGTCAGAAAATGCATATTTAAGAGCGTTTGAGACTAACTCGTTTAAGATTAAACCGCAAGGAATAGAAAGGTCTAAATTCAAAGAAATATTCCCCACAGAAAGCTTTAAATCGATTAAACCATCAAAAACACCGTATGAATGTACTAAATTTTTAGACAGGCTTGTAATATATTCTGAAAAATTTATTTTAGAAAAATCTGATGTTTGGTATAAACTTTCGTGAATAAATGCCATAGACTTGATTCTGTTCTGGCTTTCTCTAAGAATATTTAGGGTGTTTTCGTCCTTAACATAAGAAGATTGTAGGTTAAGAATGCTTGAAATAACCTGTAAATTATTTTTCACCCGATGATGAACCTCCTTTAATAAAACCTCTTTTTCCTTTAAAGAGTCTTTTAGTTTTTTTTCTGAAAGTGTTTTTTCTGTGATATCGTGAGCTATTCCTGATATTTCAGAAACACTTCCTTTCGTGTCAAATATTGGATTCAAAAAAACTTCTTTAACAATTTCCTCTCCTTTAAAGTTTTGTTTCTTAGATATAAAATATTGTGGCTTCCCTTTATATGCCCGATCATACTTTTCGTCCCAAAAAGAGTGCTGATCTTCTGCAGAAAATCTGAGTTTCTTTTTTTGTTTAACCTTTATTTCTGCTTTTTTATTGTATGTCTCCTCAATATAGTTGAGGAAATTTTTATTACTCGATGTTACTCCTCTATTTTTGTCATATGTCCAAAAAAGGTGGGTACTATTTTCAATAATGGATTTTAATCTTGCAGACTGTTCATATATCATATTTTCATCAGCAATTCTTTGAACAGCTAAAGCTAGCGCACCAGAAATAAAATCTAATATTTCTACTGACTTATCATTATACTCATCTTCATTTGTATAAGACTGAACGGAAAGAACTCCTACCGTTTTATTTTTAATTTTTAAAGGAACCCCAATAAAAGCTTTACTTTTTTTACCTAAAAGTTTATAACTTCCTTTATTTATAATTTGGTCCAATTCTTTTCTTCTTAAAAGTTTTGGTTTTTGTTGATTTAAAAAATACTCATTGATTCCCCCTCCCTTTTCCCTGTCTTTTTTATCAACCCTTCCTTTTCCATTAATCTTATCGTAGTAATATGGAAAAGTAATTGTCTCTTTACTTAATAAATAAGAAATAACAAAAATATCAGTATTCATTACCTCTCCTAATTCCTTTCTTATCCCTTCGTAAATTTCTTTTGGGGCAGTCTTTTCAGTAATAATTTTAGCAATATTATTATATACGCTTTGTTTAGTGTTTTCCCACCTTTCTTCAGTAACATTTCTTAAAATAGCCCTTGTTGACTCTGGTTTTTTTCCTTTAAATTTTAAACTAACGTTTCCTTCAACTATTATTTTATTTCCTTTTTTTGTTTTTAATTCAAACGAAACTTTTTTCGTTTCTCCCTCTTTACTTTTTCCAATTTCTGAAAATAGTTTTTGACATTTTCCTTTACAATCTGGATGTATTATTTCAAAAATATTTTTACTTTGAATTTCTTCATCTGAGTAACCTAATGTTTTTTTCCAAGCGTTGTTCACGTAAAGAATATTGCCCTCCATGTCTAAGCTCTGAATAAGATCTGTTGCATTTTCAAATAAGTCCCTATACTTTTCCTCACTTTCAATAAGTTGTTGTTCTGCTTCTTTAAGTTCTGTAATATCTCTTGAAACACCCATCGTTCCAATCTGTCGACCTTCTTCATTATACAAAACAGAAGCCGATAAAAATGAAGTAAAACTTTCTCCATTTTTTCTTACATTTTTAACCTCCCCTATAAAAACACCTTTTTTTTGAAGCTGTTTACTTACCTCAAAATATTCTTTTTTTGAAGCATAAATTAACTTAACGCCTTTCTCTATTACCTCTTCCTCTTTATAGCCAAAAGCCTGTTCAGCTGCAGAATTAAATTCTATTATATTTCCCTGTTCATCAGATGCACAAATTATATCCAAAGAACTATTTATAATGCTTCTGGTATACTGTTGATTTTCAATTAGCTTTTTTTCAATATTTTTTCTTTGTTTAATCTCTTTCTGAAGAATTTTGTTTGATTCCTCGGCTATTGTTGCTCTTAGTTTTTCTTTTGATAGCTCCTTTTCTAAGGTTATATCTTTAATAAAAACCTGTATGGCTTCCTTTCCTTGATATTCATACTGTGTTGCCTTGGTCTCAAGAACCATCGGTTTTCCTGTAATAGGGTTTTTTATTTTTACCTCAATAAATGGTATTTCTTTTCCAGCTAATACTCTTTTTCTTCTTTCTAACCCTTCTTTCTGATATTCTTTAGGTAAAAAATCAAAAAGATTGCTCTTCCCTTTTAAATCTTCAAGATTATTTATATTAAATAACTGTAAAGCTTTTGGGTTCGCATAAAATATTTCTCCATCTATATGAATGATTGTACCATAAGGAGAATTATCAATCAGTTTTTTATAGTTTTCTCTACTTTCTTCTAATTTTTTTTCAGTTTTTATTTGTTCCGAAATACCAACAAGCGTACCCTCTATTCTTCCATTCTTGTTTAATTTTACATTTGTTGATATCCAAACCTCTTCTCCATCCTTACTTTTGTGTTTTATTCTATAATTAGTTAAAACACCTTTTTTTCGAAGATCTTTAATATATTTTTCTCTATCCTTCTTAGAAAAATATAGTTTAACAACGTCTTTTCCTATAAGCTCTACTCTTGATTTATATCCAAATATTTTAGCAAAAGAATTGTTACAATCTATCAATAAATTATTTTCTGTAATAAAAACACCTGCTAAATTTTTTGTAAATAATGTTCTATATTTTTCTTCGTTTTCTTTTAAATGTTGTTGAGATACTTTTTGATTGGTTATGTCTTTGGCCGAAGCAATAATAACTTCTTTACCAAAATAATTTCCTTTTCTAACAATAACTTGTTTTGGAAAAATATATCCTTTTTTTGTCTTAGCCCAAAATTCAAAAGTTTGTTTTTTTCCACTCCAAGCTAAGTCTATTTTGTTTGCAACACTTTTATTATCATACTTATTTGGAGCTTCTAGAAAAGCAGGTGTCTTTCCTATAATTTCTTCTTTTTTATAACCATATTTTTTTATTACTGTTTTATTTACATCTAAAAAAACACCTTCTCTACTTTGTATATAGAGTAAATATGGGCTACTATCAAATAAATCTTTATAACTTTTTTCAGAAATTTTAATTTTTTCTTCGAAATAAATTTTTTCTGTAATGTCCTTAGCCGTTCCATATATTGCTGTTCTCTTTTTTTTATTATTATAAACAGCAACAATATTTTCTTCTATCCATATATACTTTTTTAATTTTTTATTAAAAAAGCGATAAATAAAACTATGTTCTCTTTCCTTAAAAGTAATTTTTTTTGAGAGTTTAAGTAACTCTTTCACATCATCTGGATGAAAATATTCTAATATTTTATTTTTATAATTTGCATCAATATATGTTTTTGTAGAAATTCCCATAATTCTTTTTACATGGGGACTTACATATTCAAAATGTTTTTCTTCCTTTTCATTATAAGAGACATGATATATTATTTCATTCGTATTGTCTAATACTTTAGAAATAATATTTTCCTTTTTTTTTAGAAAATTTATTTCTTCTATTAATTTTTCTTTTGATTTTTTAGAATAATCCACTCTTCCTGCTAATCTTTAAGTTTAGTTCCATCAATTTTATATTCTTTTCCTTCTTTAAAATAAATAGTTAAAACTAATTCTCCTAAATCATTGTATGATTTCCAATTATCAGATTTAATACCCATAACATAAACTTCTTCTCTTTTTAATTTTCCATTTACATAATAAAATTTATGTTTTCCATCTTCTACTCCATCCCTAAAATTTCCTTCAAAATTTAATTTTCCATTAGTATAATGATAAATCCACATTCCATTTTTTTGACCATCTAAATAATTTCCTTCTTCAATATGATCTCCTACTTCATAATACCAAGGACCATCTTTTAATCCATCAATATATTCTCCTTCAGTAATAATTTTTCCTTCTTGAGTATATTCATGCATCATTCCATCTTCCAATCCTTTTCTAAAAAATTCTTCTCTTAAAACACTTCCATCATCATAATACCATATCCATAAACCTGTTGGTTTTTCATCTTTTAAATATTTTCCTTTTTGTTGTAACTCTTTATTAGCAAAATAATATTCCCACTCATCTATTCTTTTTCCATCTTTATATTTTCCTTTAGACTTAATTTTTCCATCTTTATAATATTCTTCCCAATAACCTTGTCTTCTTCCTTCTTCATCTATCAATCCTCTTGCTAACAATATACCATGTAAATAAATTTCTGTTTTTTCTATTTTTCCATTTTTATCAAAATATTTAAACAAACCATTTTCTTTTCCTATTACATCATAAATTCCTTCTACCCTAACCTTTCCATCAGGATAATACTCTTTTCTAATATCTAAAGTTGCTAATTCAGCAGCAAAACTTTGAGGAATTCCATCTATATACAAAGTTGCATTTGTAAGCAATCCTTTTTTATTGTATTCCTTATAATATCCATTTAAAAGATCATTCTTATACCTTGATTCTTCTTTTAATTTTCCAGAATCGTAAAATGTTTTCCATGTATCTTTTTTCTTATTTAATTTATCATATCTATTGATAAATTCTTTACCCATTAATGTCCCTTTTTTATAAAAAATTAAAGTTATTAATCTACCATCTAAACCATATTCAAAAGACTTACCTTCTTTTACATTATCAATAAAATTAATTTCTTTCCATTTTATATGACCTTCTACATCATAAAAATATGTAGTTAATTTTTGTTTAATATCATTTTGATAATGTTCTTCTAAAACAATATTACAGCTATCACTATACAAAAATTTTAATCCATTTTTTTGACCATCTAAATAATTTATTTTTGATTTTAAGTCACCGTATTTATTATAAAAAATCCAAGTACTATCCAATAAATTTCTTTTTCTATTCCCTTCAGATTTTATTAAACCCGTTGGATAGTAAGAAATCCAGTATCCTTCAGGTAAACCATTTTTAATAGTTCCCTCACTTGAAACTTGACCATTTTCATAATAAAACTTTTTAAAACCATCTTTTAATTTCTCTTGAGCAAAGAAATGAAAAGGTAAAAAGAAGAGAACTAAAATTGTAATTATTTTATTAAACACTATTATATATATATTATAATTATTTAAAAATTAAGAAATATGTTATTACTATTATACTGTTAAAACAGTTTAAAATTAATAATTTGTTTTCTTGCATTTCTCATTTATTAAAAGTTATAAAGTTGAATGAACATTTATTAAACTTTTAAAGAGCTGAAAAACTACAATTTAACTATTTAATTAACTAACTGTTCATTATTCTATTATTAATAAATATTTTTCTTTTTTATATAAAAAAGAAGTTCATTTATTGTTCAAAAAATGGTTTATAAAAAAAACAAATAAACTTGTTTTTATAAAAGATAAAAGCCATTGTATTTTATTATTACAATTCCTAATGTTTTATTTCAAATTTTATAACAAGTATTTATTCTTTTCAACAGGTTTATGGTTAATTTTAGAATGTTAATTTTCAGCACTTTACTAATTTTGAAGAAAAAAGGTGTTGATAACTAAAAAACAAGAGAATGAAGGTAAATAAAATAGCAATAGGAAGTGATCATGCAGGGTATGATCTTAAAGAAAAAGTAAAAGAATATTTAAAAAATAACAATATTGATTTTGAAGATTTTGGTCCTTTTTCTGATGATAGAGCAGATT
>JAESUI010000074.1 GCA_016763135.1 Flavobacteriales bacterium | reverse complement strand
TAAAACAGCGTAGTTATGGCTATAGATAGAGATAGTAACTTATATACAATTCTTTTTGCAACTGTAATGGTAATTGTAGTGGGCGGAATATTGGCTTTCATTTCAACCAGCCTTAAGCCTTTGCAAAAAGAGAACGTTACCAATGAAAAAATGCAAAATATATTGCAGTCAATTGGTATTGATGAAACAGATGGTGTAACCAGAGATGAAGCTGGAGCAATTTTTAGCGACTTTGTAAAAAGAAGAATTACCATCAATTATAACGGAGAAATAGTAAGCGACAAAACGGCTGAAGATGCTATTGATCCTATGGATAAATTGGATGCCTTTAACATTAACTTAAGAAAAGAATATTCTAAATATGTAAAACCCATTATGAATAAAAATAAAGGAGATGATGAAGCTATTCAAGCTGCTTTATCTGCATCTAACGATATTCACTTTCCAATCTTTGTATGTGAGAATGGTGGGAAAACCTATTACGTGCTTTCAGCAAGTGGTAAAGGACTTTGGGATGATATATGGGGATACATTGGAATGAATTCAGATGTAACTTCAATTAACGGAACCGTGTTCGATCACAAGCAAGAAACAGCAGGGTTAGGATCTAAGATTAATGAAGATTGGTTTCAAGATCAGTTTATTGGTAAAACAATAGCAGAGAATGGTGCTTATACACCGCTTAAAGTATTAAAACCAGGTAAAGATTTAAACATTCATCAAATAGACGGAATTAGTGGAGCAACATTTACAGGAGTAGGAGTAGATGAAATGTTAGGAAGAAATATGGAAGTGTATTACAACTTCTTTAAGAGTAATTCGGAATTTGTTAAATAGAACCTATTTATAGATTATATAGCTATGAGTGAAGAAAAAAAATCAGAACCATTATTCTCTAAAAAGAATATGGAATTAATTAAGCAGCCGCTTAATGTCATTAACCCGGTTACCATTCAGGTATTGGGTATCTGTTCGGCATTAGCAGTAACCGTGCAGATGGATAATGCTATTGTTATGTCATTTGCAGTAATGGCTGTATTGGTCATTGGTAACGTATTGGTTTCCTTAATGCGTAACATCATACCAGGTAGAATTAGAATTATTGTACAATTGGTCATCGTGGCCTTTTTGGTAATTTGTGTCGATCAAATACTAAAAGCTTATGTCTACGATGTATCTAAACAACTATCAGTATTTGTTGGATTGATTATTACCAACTGTATTATTATGGGAAGGCTAGAAGCATTTGCATTGGGTAACAAACCTTGGGCATCTGTTTTAGATGGAGTAGGTAACGGATTCGGTTACGGTTTGGTGTTAATGGTAGTCGCTTTCTTTAAAGAGATTTTAGGTTCGGGTACCTTAACAATACCTGGAATAGGAAAATTAGAATTAGTACCAGATTCATTTTATGATTGGGGATATATGGATAACGGATTAATGTTGTTGCCTCCTTCTTCATTATTTATAGTAGGTATATACATATGGGTTCAGAAAGTAAGAACACCAGAATTAATTGAAGCTAAATAGATTTTAATATAAAAGAATAGCAATGGAATACATTAATATATTTATAAAAAGCGCTTTTATCGACAATATGATTTTCACCTTCTTTTTCGGAATGTGTTCATATTTAGCGGTATCTAAAACGGTGAAGACAGCGGTTGGTTTAGGAATGGCAGTAATTTTTGTATTGATCGTTACCATACCGTTAAACTATTTATTAGAAACGTTAGTACTACAAGAAGGAGCATTAGCATGGTTAGGAGATGATTACGCAACAATGGACTTAGGCTTTTTAAGTTTCATTATGTTTATTGCAGTAATTGCTTCTATTGTACAATTGGTTGAAATGCTAGTAGAAAAGTTTTCTCCAGCATTATATGGAGCATTAGGTATTTTCTTACCATTAATTGCTGTGAACTGTGCTATATTAGGTGCAGCTTTATTTATGCAACAGAAACAATTTGCTAATATTGGACATGCTACAATGTATGGGTTTGGTTCTGGATTTGGTTGGTTCGTTGCAATTGTATTAATTGCTGCAATTAGAGAAAAAATAAAATACTCACACATTCCAGGCCCTTTAAAAGGAGTAGGTATGGCATTTATTCTAACAGGTCTTATGGGATTAGCTTTCTTAGGATTCTTAGGATTTGAACTTTAAAAAATAGATTTAAGACATTAAGATGTCAAGAATAAAGAGACTCTTTTAACTTGATAACTTTACAAACTTTATAACTAATAAAAAATGGATATTCAATTAATAATAATAGCAATCATTGTATTTTTTGCTGTAGTAATTGTTTTAACAAGTGTGTTGTTGTTTGCTAAGGCAAAACTAATGCCTTCAGGTAAAATTAAAATCACCATTAATGGAGATAGAGTATTAGAAGTAAATGGAGGTGATAACTTACTAAACACATTAAGTAGTCAAGGTATATTTTTACCATCTGCTTGTGGTGGAGGTGGTACTTGTGCACAATGTGTATGTCAAGTACATACTGGTGGAGGATCAATTTTGCCAACAGAAGAACCTTCTTTTTCAAGAAAAGAAATAGCAACCAATCATCGTTTAGGATGCCAGGTTAAGGTGAAGGAAGATATGGAAGTTGAGGTTGAAGAAGAAATCTTAGGAATTAAAGAATTTGAAGCAAAAGTAGTTTCTAACTTTAACGTAGCAACTTATATTAAAGAGTTTATTGTAGAAGTACCAGAAGATATGGATTACAAAGCAGGGGGATACATTCAAATTAACGTACCAGCTTGTACCATTAATTTTTCTGATATGGACATTAAAGCACACCCTCAAGATCATCCAGGAGAACCAGATAAGTTTGAAAAGGATTGGGCCGAAGGTGGATTTGCTATTAGAAACTTAGTAATGAAAAATGATGAAGAAGTAATTAGAGCTTACTCTATGGCTTCTTATCCAGCAGAAGGAAGAAAGATAATGTTAAACGTAAGAGTTGCAGCACCACCTTGGGATAGAGATAAAAATGCTTGGATGGATGTAAATCCTGGAGTAGTATCGTCTTATATCTTTAATCAAAAAGTAGGAGATAAGGTTACTATTTCTGGACCTTATGGAGAATTCTTTATTAATGATTCTGAAGCTGAAATGCTATACGTTGGTGGTGGAGCAGGGATGGCACCTATGCGTTCTCACTTGTACGAATTGTTTAAGACTTTAAAAACAGGTAGAACAGTAACTTATTGGTATGGTGGACGGTCTAAAGCAGAATTGTTTTACATCCATTATTTTAGAGATTTAGAAAAAGAATTTTCAAACTTTAAATTTTTCTTAGTATTGTCAGAGCCTATGGAATCTGATAATTGGAAAACGATGAAAGATGTAAATGATACAGAAGGGGATG
>JAESUI010000073.1 GCA_016763135.1 Flavobacteriales bacterium | reverse complement strand
TATTTCTTCGGATAATGATATATCGTTTTCATCATCGTATTTAATTGTTTTGATGGTATATTTAGCAGTTGGGTTTTTGATGTTATAAATAACTGATAAGCCAATTTCTGCTTCTCCTATTTTCGGTTTTGTAAATTTTAGTGCCACTCCACCACTTAAACTAACGGTATTATTTTTAAGTATAGGTGTCTCTGTAGATACTGAATAATATAAGGTGTGAAGATAGTTGTTATTAAGTGCAACACGTTCTCCTCGGACTATAAAATTAGCGGGGTTAATTTCTTCTGAATGAGACGTTAATGTTACTCCTATTTTAGGGATAAAGTAAGTAGTAGCATTTTCAAGTAGATGGTGATATGATAGATAAAGAGGGATATGGTATTGTTTAATAGTATGCAAACCTAGCCCTGAAGGGTTTTCTAAGACTTTTGAAGACACTCTATAACCATAGTTAAATATGTTATGCTGGAAAAAAAATGAACATTTTTATAGAGAGATGTTGATGCAGACAAAGTGATTCCTTTTCGGAAACTTTTTCTTTCTATCACTGAAGCAAAAACACCGTTAGAAGGAATAAGCGACCAACTAAAGTCATTGGGAATTGACAATTCAGAAATACCATCTATTAGCGTTATTCCAAATTGAGCTAACACTTTTTTTTCGGGCTTAATTTCTGAATCTCCAGTTTGAGCAGTGCTAGTTATAAAAAATAACACAAAGCAAGTTGTCAATATGGAATAAAAAACGTTCATCATTCCCTACATTTTTTTAGTAATTCTAAATAGTTTAGGATACCAAGTAATGTAAAATTGATAGATAGAGTTTTTACCAGAAAATTTTATTTGTTTGGTTTCATCTGAAATCACAGAATTATCTGAACTATCATATACAATTTCATTATATATGTAACTGATTTAGGGTTTGTAATATTGAGAATAGCTGATAAGCCAATTTCTAGTTCTCCTATTTTAGGTTTTACAAATTTTACCGCTAAGCCACTACTTAAATTTAGGTTTAGTTTTTTAATAAATGGGGTTTCTACTGTTGCAGTATGATGAATAATATCAATTATTGTGTCTGTGTTAATATAGCCATCATATATCCGAGAATTAGATTTAATATTTTCGGTGTGTGATGTAATAGTTAGTCCAATTTTAGGGGTAATAAATGTACTAGAATTGCCCAATTGATAACGATACATAAGTTGTAATGGGAAATAATACTGTTTAATACTATGTGTCCCTAATTGATCAAGAACAAATCTGTTTTCGCTAATTAAGTGTGCTTTATAAGCATAGTTAAAAAATGTTGGGCTGGTAAAAAAACGCACATTTTTATACAGCGGAACTTCTAGAGAAAACGTTACCCCTATTTGAGAAGGTGGCCAAGGAGTATACTTACTACTACTTATGTTCCCAGATTCAGGGTCGTAATTCCAAGAAACATTGTTAGGCCTGGATAAGTTATTAATTCCATTTATCTATGTTATCCCAAATTGAGCTAACACTTTTTTTTGTTCCTTTACTTCTGTTTGACCCTTACCAATTAAATTTGCAAAAATCAATAAACAAAGAAGTATATGACTAAGGTTTTTCATAAATATAGCTTATTGGTAAATAATTTTATGGATAGATAATTTTTTATTAACAGTAATTTTTAGCAGGTATATTCCTTTGGTGTAATTGCTTAAATCAAAGGTAAGGTTTTGTTGAATGTTTTTTTCTTTAAAAATAATTCCCCCAAAAACATCCGTCAACTCTATTGTTGACTCACTTGTATAATTAGTAAAAGCTACCGTAAATTGCCCATTATTAGGGTTGGGATATACTTTTAAGTAGTTACTACTTTCTGTAGTAGCATCATTAAGTATTTTATCTGTCTGTATTTCATTATTGCTTTCATTTGTACCACCTGCACCTTCCCTTAAATTATAATTGCTCATGCAGTAATAATTGGGGTCAATTTTAGCATGGAAGGGAAGTCCTTGCACTGTTTTAAAGTTCGGTTGAATGTGAATGTCTTTACTGGCAATAACAGTTGCATTATATGGTTTGGCATTGTTTTTTAAAATAATGTGATCGGCATTTAGAGTTCCAGAAAAATTATTCGTTTTTGTTATAGTAATAGGTTGTACAGGCCTTTATTGATACAAATTATATTGCAACATGTAGTCGATGCCTGAAAATTTAGCGGTGAAGCTTAGATACTTATCACCATGATTATCAGTATGATAACCAGAATCTTGTTCTTCTATCGTTTTCGTAAATTTTAAATGGCACCGCCAACCCTCAGGACCATCATTGGGGTTAATGCCATTATTTTCAGGATTGCTTGGTGGAGCTTTATCCAATTCGTTTTGTACTTTACAATAATATTCGTCACTCATAGGGCTAGAACCATATAAATTATTATGGAGTAAAGGATAAAAATATTCCCAATTATACTTTTCAGATGCTGACATAATAGCATCTGCTGTTGATGTAAATGGAGTATACACAAAATTTTCATCACTAATTGTTGCTGTAGCTAACTGCATGTGGTAAAGATCTGCTTTAGGGTTAAGGCTAAGTACTGCCCATGTTTGCTTCCATAATGATTTTACCGTTGGTGTAATGGTTTTAGGTGGATGATTCAAAACAAGAGACACCTTGTTGTGAAGATAAATAAAAGGTTTAGCAAAATTTTGTGCCCAACCACCATTTGTTGCACTAATAGGCGAACCATCAGGTTTGTGGAGTATATATCCCCATTGATGTAGTTTGTCAATATATCGGACCATCATATTTGCTGCATATTTTTCAAAATTGACTTGAGCATTTCCACTTCCACATGTAACAGAATGTGTGCCATCATCAACATAATGATAGGTTAAATACAAGCCCATCATTACATGGGTTAATTGATCAATACTAAAATAATCATGGTTCGTTGATTGGTCTTTAAATTGTCTTTCTAAATTGTCAATATCACTCCATTGAACATTGTAAGAGGGAGATGGGTATATATTCTGAAGGCCACCATTTATTGCATCATAAAAGGGGGTGTTATTGAAACAGTCAGCATCATCCCATCCGTCTGTACGTACAGAAATGCCATCGGGCACTCCTGTATAATAAGGGCAAGGAGGAAGATAATTATTATTATAATTGTTTTGTGCTCCTGCAACAGCATCTAATCGTTCTAATGCTAATAATGCGCAATACAATTCATTTAAAGTTTGTTGAGTAGGTTTGCTTTCTTTTTTTAAACGAGCATATTCTGTTGCCAACATTCCCACATACCAGCCTTGCATAATGCCTCCATCACCAAACGTTAAGCATGTTGGGCCGCAATTACCCTTGTCATTTCTGCGCTCTGCTAAAATGCTTCTTTTAGGGCCTTCACCTACTACCACAAAATATTTTAAATTGTTTCTGTAGGTGTCGTACTTTTCTTTGTTTAAATCAACTGGTTGGCTAAATACGCCAGTTGTAAACGCACAAAACAATAGTGTAATAATTAGCTTAATTGGTTTCATTATGGGTATAAATAAAGTGACTACTGTTTTTTACTTGTTCATTAATTCTTTAATTAATTGCCCTTGTTCGTCAATTAGTTTTTGTTGTTGAATGGTGTAGAGCATTAATTCCTCAATTTTTTCTACTAATTTATTTTGTAATTCACCAACACCTATTCCCTCTTTTTTTACTGTTTCAGCTGTTGGCATATTAGGTAAATGATGGTGTTTTTGAATGTAACTATCAATTTCACTTAATGGGGTTAATTTATACTCTTCAGAAAAAACATAATCTGGAAAAGGGAGTGGGAGTACAAAAATTTCTGTAGCATAAACTAAACCATCTCCCATTACTCGAAATACATCTCTACTTAAATCATTAGTATTAATTACAGCAATAGCTTTTTGCTTATTTCTATTTACTATTGTTTTAATTCCATAATCCCAGTCATCATTACTGTATTGCTCAAAACAAGCTGCAACATCATTTTCTGTTCTTACGTTCAATTTTATATTGGAGTATAAATTGCTTACTCCGATACCAACTCTACCATCACCTTTTACAACAAAAACATCAGAATTTCCTGTTGTTAATGGTAGAGCATCATTACCAACACTAAAAGCAGTTGCATTTGCATCTGAAGAACGAACTCTAATTCCATAAGTGGCATTTGAAGGAAGGTTAGTTGCAGTATTTACTAGTAGTCCTACAAAAGTGTTCGATTTCATGGCATATTGCACCTGAGGAGTTATTGCTGTATTAAAACCAAAATGACCAAAATTATTAATGCGCATACCAATTTCTGTTGTTGCTTCTGGACCTAATATAAATCCATTGTTGGAATTAGGTGTACTCCAAAACATACCCACATCTCCTGCTGTAGATAAACCATTTCGACCTCCATTAGTTAGTGTATTAGAGAAAAATATTGAGCGATTTGATGTAGCATCAGATGCTTCAAATTTGGCTGTTATGGCATTAGGAAGCCCTCCTCGTTTAACATAAAAAATTGGTAATGCTCCTCCAAATTCTGTTGACAATACATTTCCAATTCCTGCACTATTACTCAAAAAATCACCGGCAACATCTAAAGTCGTTTCTGGGGTTTCTATACCAATCCCTACCCTTGCTGGACAATCAATGCCAGTAAAAAGTATCCCAAAATTTGTTTCAGATTTTGATGCCCAGATTGGGAGCCCAACTCCTATTCCTGTTGATAAGCATGTGGTAGGAGACATATAAATGCCTTTTAATAAACCACTTTTATCTATGCTTTTTACTTTTCCGTTAGCATTAACTGTTAAAAATAAAGGGGGGTTAGTTGCTATAGGAAGACTCATCAATTTTAAATCTCCAAAAATCTTAGCATCACCATTCATTTTGGTTAAACCATCGATTACTATTTTGTCTTTAAATTTTCCTACTCCCAATACTTTTAAATTAGCTTTAAACTTTCCGTCATCTACAAAAACAGATTTTCCAGCAACTTTTATGTCTTGGTCAACAACTAATCGTTTTTGTACGTTTAATGAATCTTTTATCACTACCGAACTATCAACAATTAGGTTTCCATTAACATCTAATGTTGCACTTGGAGTTGTTGTTCCTATTCCTACATTACCTGATGTTGGCAAAGTATTGGTTTGCGAAAAAGAAATTTTAGTTATAGAAAAAACAGCAATTAATAAGGTGATTTTTAATGTTTTCATAAGGTTTGGTTTAAAGGAATATTCGAATATAGTAAAAATTTATATAGTGTCCTAATAAATAGGACAAATAATCTTATTATATAAAACTTTTCATACAGTACAGGGTGTATCGAAATACCGACATTTGTTGAGGAAATGATACACATTGGCAAAAAGGTAAAGGAAGTGATAGATGCTAAAGGAATTAGCGTTACGTTATTTGCCAAAAAAATAAATAAATCTCGTTCTGTAGTTTATGATATTTTTGAACGAGAATCAATAGATTCTTTTTTGTTATACAAAATAAGCGAGGAATTAGATTTTAATTTTTTCGAGTTATTTGAGCTAAATAATCCTGAGAATATAGTAGCCGAACCTCCTGCATTTTATGGTGATGGGTGGAAAATAAAATATATGGATTTATTAGAAAAATACAATAAACTATTAGAAACTAAGGTAGAGGTTTATTTTAAGGAAAAAGCTTAAAATTCTAGTTTTCAACCTCTTCAGCTAATAGTTTAGCAATCAGATTATTGATTTCCTCAGTGTACCTTGTATAATAAGCTCCAGTTCCTGGCCCATAAAATCCAGTTCTAATTTTTCGAATGTTACCATTTCTATCAATAAAGATAGTTGTGGGGTATGACATAACATGATTAAGCATAGGCAATGATTTAGCAGCAGCAATTTTGTTTGCTTTTCCAGCAATTAAGAAGTCGTATTTGGCATCAAAGAAAGTTTTAATCTTTAGAATATTTTGTTTTGAGGCTTCAAATTCTTCCGATTTATCAAAAGATAAAGCAATTATTTCTAATCCTTTTTCTTTGTTATCATCATAAAGACCAGAAAGGTATGCGGTTTCATCTTTACAGTTAGGACACCATGGCCCCATAATGTTTACGATAACAACTTTGCCTTTGTATTTTTCGTCAGTTAAAGAAACCTCTTCTCCATCCGTATTAGGAAAAGTAAATGCTAATTTATCAAACCCTTCTTTTAGGTAGGTTAAAGAATCAGGATTGGTTAATTCAAAATTCTCATTTCTTGTTGCTACCCATGGTTCTTCCCAGTGAGTTCCAGACCAAAATACACCAGTTAATTTTTCGTTTACTAATGTTGCTTTAAACAAGAATAAATGTGAGCCATCATAGCATGATAAATAGAGATTATTGTTGTACATGTTTCCTTCAAGGTAACGGTAATCACCTGTTTCGGTCATAAATGTACCAGTTACATAATCGTCAACTTGCTCAAATTGTCCAATAGCTTTGTATTGGTCGTTAGGGTTGTTTTTGCTAAAATCAACCTCCCATTTTCCTGTAATGTTTACATTTTGCTTAGTTAAGTTATCTGGTTTTTTAAATCGAGAGGTTTCACCATGCTTAGCAGTAAAAGGAATTTCGTAATCTTTTCCATCTTTAAACCACTTTCCTTCTATTGTTGTTGAGTTAACAATTTTTCCTTCAAACCAAGTTTTAAATATAGGATCATGTATTGTTATTTTATTTCCAGAAACTGAAACATCTTTTGCCAATATTTTTTCAGCAGCATTCGAAAATTCTACATGGTAGCTAGAGTCAATTTTAATTAAATTAAAATTTACTGGAACGACATTGTTTTCAGATAATTGAAACTCTAACAACCAACTTCCTTCAACTAACAAAACTGATGAAGTCTCTTGTTCCTGTTCGAAAGAATCACCTGAACACGAGGCAATAATTATAGCTAAGAATATGTATAGGATTTTTTTCACTGTAGCGAAAGTAATTAAAAAATAGTTAGTTTTCAAGATGAGGTATTAACTTTTACAGACGAGAGTATTTTAAGATTAATCCGTAGTTTTATAGATATTTATAAGATCTATTATGAAGAATTTTTTGCTTTTAATTGCCACATGTTTTACAGTTGTTACCTTATTTGCGCAGCAACCTTATATAATGATGTAAACTTAACATTAACAGGAATACCATTAAAAACTGAACTGTCACAAAAAATAACGAATACTCATATTATCCAATTACAATATACTAATGTATGGGGAGTATTGCAACAAACAGATTTAGACCCTTCAAATTCTAATGATGTATTATTACTATATGGGTATAATGATGGGGATGGAAATCCTATTACAGATAGAACAAGAAGTAAGTTTTCTAATGGGGGGAATGTTGGAGATTGGAATAGAGAACACACTTATGCGCAGTCTTTGGCAACACCAAGCATGACAACTTCAGTACCAAACGCAGGTACCGATGCTCATCATTTACGTGCTACAGATGTTCAAATGAATGGGAATAGAGGGAATAGAAAGTTTGCTACAGGGAGTGGTAACGCAGGTAATGTGGGGAGTAATTGGTATCCAGGAAATGATTGGAAAGGTGATGTGGCAAGGATGATGATGTATATGTATTTAAGGTATCCAACACAATGCTTACCTGATAATGTTGGAGTTGGAGTTTCTGTTGCAATAGACCCATCAATGATCGATTTGTTTTTACAGTGGAATGCTCAAGATGGAGTTTCTCAATATGAACAAAATAGAAATACAATTTTAGAAACGGAGCAAGGGAATAGAAATCCGTTTATTGACAATCCCTATTTAGCAACCCTAATTTGGGGAGGAACACCTGCTCAAGATAATTGGAACATGACTTTTGTTGAAGAAAAAAATATAGAAGATGCTTTTAAAGTATATCCAGTTCCTTCAAAAAATGGAGATGTTCATGTCCATTTTAAGTATACTGATGAGGTAAAATCGTTAGCGTTATATTCTGTAAATGGTCAGGAAATAAGAAGTGTACAAAATCCTAAAATTGAAAACAAAGAATTTGTATTTAGTGGTTTATCTAAAGGGTTTTTTATTCTAAAGGCAATGGTCGGAAATGAATTAATTACTAAAAAAGTAGTAGTTAATTAATTTTTTCATCTTACGAGAGTTATGTTACCAGTTTGTTTAATTGTTTTACCAGTGTGTAGTGATACATTGAGTTTGTAGACGAAAACACCTTGATTGAGCGGGGAGCCATTTTTAGTACCATCCCAACCTTTTTCGATATCATCAGATTCAAAAACTTTTTGCCCCCATCGGTTGTATATCGCGAGATTAAATTGGTTGATACCTTTACCACTAATCAGGTAGATATCATTGTTACCATCCTCATTAGGAGAGAAGATATTTGGGACATAAATATTAGAGCTAGGATCCACATCAATGTAGACACTATCTATTGTAGAGCAACCATTGGCATTAGTAACAGTAACATAGTACCAAATACTTTCAGCAGGAGTAGCAATTGGATTTTGACAGAATAAACAGCTGAGTCCAACAGGCGGATTCCAAGAGTAGGTAGTACCAACAATCCCTGGCATAACCGCTAAGTTTACCGATTCACCAAGGTTAATAAAAGCACTACCAGTTACAGTGAAACTAGGTAAAGGAGCAACAGTAATGTCATAAATAACAATACTATCACAACCAAAAGAGCTTGTATAAGTAAAAGGGAAAGAAGTAGCAGCAGAATAATAATTTCCTTCAATTAAGATACTATCCCCTTGGCAGATTACAACAGGGGTAGTTGCTACAGAAACAATATTTACCGTTAGGATAGTCGTTAAAATACTATCACACCCAAAAGAGCTAGTTAAAGTTTCTAAATAACTACCAGCAGTAGAGACAAAAACACCACCAATTGAGATACTATCTCCTTGACAAATAGCAGTATTAGTTGATCCAGTTACAATAGGATTAATAGTAATGTTGTAAGTTGAAGGTGGCCCAGGACAACCACTAGCCGTTGCAACAACAGAAACAGTTGAGAATATTGGGTTACCAGTAGTATTAATAGCAGTAAAAGCCGGTGTATTACCCGTACCCGCAGCAGCTAACCCAATAGTAGGATTAGAATTGGTCCAAGTAAAAGTACCCCCCGCAGGCGTTGAAGTAAAAGTACTAGCAGGCACCAAATCACCAGGACAAGCAGTTATGTTCGTAGCAACATTAGCCATTGCCCCAGGGTTAATAGTAATAGTATAAGTTATAGGCGAACCAGCACAACCGTTAACAGTAGGTGTAACAGTAATGGTAGCAATAATAGGGTTGCCAGTAGCATTAATAGCAGTAAAAGCAGGCGTATTACCCGTGCCAGCAACAGCTAACCCAATAGTAGGATTAGAATTAGTCCAAGCAAAAGAACCCCCCGCAGGCATTGATGTAAAAGTTCCAGCAGGCACAGGGTCGTTGTTACAATAAGCAGCATTAGCCGGAACAGAAACAGTTGGCACAGGATTAACCGTAATAGTATAAATCACAGGAGCACCAAGACAACCATTAACCGTAGGCGTAACGGTAATGGTAGCAGTAACTGGACTTCCAGTAGCATTAGTAGCAGTAAAAGCAGGTGTATTACCAGTGCCTGTAGCAGCTAAGCCAATAGTAGGATCAGAGTTGGACCAAGTAAAAGTTCCCCCGGCAGGAACTGATATAAAAGTTCCAGCAGGCACAGGGTCCCCATTACAATAAGTTGCATTAGCAGGAACAGTAACCGTTGGTATAGGATTAACGGTAATAGTATAAGATACAGGAGTACCTACACAACCAGTTAAAGTAGGGGTAACAGTAATGGTAGCAGTAATAGGGCTTCCAGTAGCATTAGTAGCAGTAAAAGCAGGAGTATTACCCGTTCCAGCAGCAGCTAAGCCAATAGTAGGATCAGAGTTGGACCAAGTAAAAGTAGCTCCGGCAGGTGTTGACGTAAAAGTTCCAGCAAGCACAGGATCACCATCACAATAAGTAGCATTAACCGGAACAGTAACAGTTGGTACCGGATTAACGGTAATGGTTACCATATCGGTTCCAACACAGTTACTCGGATCAGTAACAGTAACAGTATAAGTTGTTGTTGCTACAGGAGTAACCGTAGGATTAAAGGCTGTAGAGAAGCCCATATTAGCAGGTTCATCCCAAACATAACTATATCCAGCACCATTAGGAGTAACATTTAATGTAAAAGGAGTACCATCACAAATGGTAGTATCTAATCCAGCATTTACCGAAATAGCTGCAGCAATAGTAACAGTAACCATTGTTCTAGGGCTAGTACATCCGTTAACAGTAGTTTGTACCCAATAACTTGTATTTGCAATCAAGACAGGAGTAGTATATCCAGCCCCAGTAAATAGTAGTGTACCACCAACAGCGGCATCATACCAATCATAAGTTCCACCCGGAGCAGTAGCTGTTAAAGTAGTAGAATTATTAGGGCATATAGTTACACTTAATGCCGTAGGCGCAGCAGGGATAGGATTAACCGTAATAGTCAAAGTTGTAGTAGTAGCACATAAACCAGCTGTAGGAGTAAATGTATACAGAGTAGTTGTCGTATTATTTATTGCTGGAGACCAAGTTCCAGTTATTCCATTAGTTGAAGTTGTTGGCAACGGAGTTAATGGATCTCCACTACATATTGTTGCTACAGGATTAAATGTTGGTGTAATGTTTGGGTTGACCGTAATGGTTAAAGTTGTAGTAGTAGCACATAACCCCGCAGTAGGAGTAAATGTGTATAAGGTAGTTGTCGTATTATTTACTGCTGGCGACCACGTTCCAGTTATACCATTTGTTGATGTGGTTGGCAATACTGGTGATGGATCACCACTACATATTGCTGTTATTGGGTTGAAGGTAGGAGTTGTTGGGGCATTAACAGTAACAGCAAGACAAGTTGGAGCACTTGTAGCACAAGGATCAGTCCAGTCTACGCAGATGTTTCCGCCAGGAGTAGCATTCCATGTTACGTTTAAAGATGTAGTATTTTGTCCACCTGTTATGGTTGCTCCAGCAGGAACTGTCCAGTTGTAAGCAGTTGCTCCAGCTTGGGCAGGAACAGTATAGGTTACTGCATCTCCTACACATACAGATGTAGGTCCAGCGATTGCTGCAATTGGAGTTGGTGCAGGGCAGCAATTAGTGTACATAGTTATCCTACCAACAGATCCATTATTTTCATTCCAAATATCATGCATCCCAGGACCAGCAGCTAAATCAAATTGCATTCCGCTTCTAAAAGTTGTTGTAGGAAACCCTTGAATATTGATTACACATTGAGCAGGCCCATAACTATTAACAGAGTTAGCAGTTCTAGCTCCATAAATTCCAATAATATCACCAGCATTAATTGTGATAGTAGGAACAGGAATCATGTTGTTAGGAGCGTAATTTAGATTTTGCCATAACGTAACAAAATTATTTGTCGTTCCAGCATAAGCAGGAGGTGGGCCAGCAGTAAACCTAACAATTGATGCTGCTTGAAATGCTGTAGACATATCATCTTCAACATAAATACCACAAATAGTAAAAGTGGCTGGAGCAGTAAAATAATAACCTCTAACAGCACCTGTAAAAGATGCTGATTGAGGACAAATAGGAATTGGTGTTTGAGCACTTGCATCGATAATCGCACACCAAGTTAAGAGTGATACGAGTAATATTTTTAATGTATTTTTCATTGTAGTAAAGTCTTGTTATTAATAAGGGCGAGGACCATATAAAATGTCGTGAGCTTTTTTTCTTTCAGTTAATATTTTACCTACCATTAAAGGGTTTGAAATTAACCAGTCATTGATTTCTTTTCTATAACCATCTTGTGAAATGGTGTTTGTTTTTTTTGGTAATGACGGAGCGTCAATAAATTGTTTTGCAAAAGCATTATATTTTGTTGGAGCTTCTATAGCATCTAAGCATATAATGGTTGCTTCAAGTCGATTCTGTTCTGGAGTTGCTGTGCTGCTATTTTGGTCAGCAGATTGAGCATAAATACCGTTCCCAATTATAGTCAATAATATCAAGAGAAATATAGATTTTTTCATCATTAAAATTTAAAAAGTTCGCGTTTACGCGAAAGACGTAGAAAAGGATGAGAAGGTTGCTTGAAGGATAAGCTTTTGAACAGCTAATTTAAAAAAACTTAACAAATTATGCAAAAATTAACAAGATAAAGTTTTGTGGGAGCATTAAAATTTTAGAAATTATAAAACAAAATTGCCTTAAGAGATTGATTGACAGAATAATTACTTGGGAATAAAAAGCCTCCCAAAAACTTGAGAGGCTTTTAAGAAATTAGTTTCTTTTACAAATCAAATTTGATTCCTTGTGCTAAAGGAAGTTCGTCAGAATAATT
>JAESUI010000007.1 GCA_016763135.1 Flavobacteriales bacterium | reverse complement strand
CTACTTCTACATTACAACAAGAAGCAAGTAGGAAATTAGGTTTTTCTGTTTCGCAAACAATGACAGTCGCTCAACGTTTATACGAAGCAGGAAAGATTACCTATATGAGAACCGATTCGGTTAACTTATCTAACGATGCAATTGGAGCGGCTAAAAAAGAAATTACAGCTTCTTATGGAGCAGAATATTCTCAAGTAAGAAAATTCACTACTAAATCGAAAGGAGCACAAGAAGCTCACGAAGCAATTCGCCCAGCATATATGAGCGAACATACATTTATGGGAGACCCCGGTCAAACAAGATTGTATGAACTGATATGGAAAAGAACTATCGCATCTCAAATGGCTGATGCTAAATTGGAAAAAACTACCGTTAAAATTAATATTTCCACAACAGAAGAAAATTTTATTGCTAGAGGAGAAGTCTTGATATTTGATGGTTTCTTAAAAATTTACTTAGAAGGAACTGACGATGAAAACTCTGCTGAAAAAGAAGGGATTCTTCCTTCTTTAACAGTTGGAGAAAAATTAGATGTACAAGAAATTGCTGCTACAGAACGATTTTCTCATTACCCTCCAAGATATACTGAAGCGAGTTTGGTGAAAAAACTAGAAGCTTTAGGGATTGGAAGACCATCTACTTATGCTCCAACAATTTCTACGGTACAAAAAAGAGGGTATGTTGTTAAAGAAGATAGAGATGGTGCTCAACGAGATTTTACTACACTTACATTAAAAGATGGAAACATTGATGATGTAACTGCTAAAGAAAATTATGGCTTTGAGAAAAAGAAAATGTTCCCAACTGATATAGGAACTGTTGTTACGGATTTCTTAGTAGAAAATTTTTCTAAAGTATTGGATTACAGTTTTACTGCACAAGTAGAAGAGCAGTTTGATGCCATTGCTGAAGGACAACAAGAATGGAGCAAAATGATTGCTGATTTTTACAATCCTTTCCACAAACAAATTGAAGACACCTTAGAAAATGCTGAAAGAGCCAGTGGGGAAAGATTATTAGGCAATGACCCAGAATCTGGGAGACCATTAATTGTTCGTATTGGGAAATTTGGTCCTATGGCTCAAATTGGAAAAACAGATGATGAGGGTGGCGCTAAGTTTGCTAGTTTATTAAATGGTCAAACCATAGCAAAAATCACATTAGAAGATGCATTAGAGCTTTTTAAATTTCCAAAAACAATTGGAGAATATGAAGGGCATGAAATTGTTGTTGCTCAAGGAAGGTTTGGCCCTTATGTCAAATTTGACACAATGTTTGTTTCTATTCCAAGAGATGAAAATATGGCTAGTGTTGATTTAAATAGAGCAATAGAACTGATTAAAGAAAAACAAGAAGCAGATGCGCCAATTGATGAATATGAAAATATGCCTGTACAAAAAGGTGTTGGTCGTTTTGGCCCTTTCATTAAGTGGAATGGAATGTTTATCAATGTAAACAAGAAATATGATTTTGATAATTTAACGCACAATGACATTGTTGAATTAATTGAAAACAAAAAACAAAAAGAAATTGACAAATACATTCACCGTTGGGATGAAGAAGGAATTTCTGTTCAGAAAGCTCGTTGGGGAAGGTTTAATATTGTTAAAGGAAAGTTTAAAATTGAATTACCTAAAACATTCAAAGTTGAGAAATTAACATTAGAAGAAGTTCAAAAAATGATTGAGGAAAAAGCTCCTAAGAAAAAGACTAGAGCAAAAGCCAAAAAGAAAAAATAACATCGAATGAATTTTTCTGAATATTTCGAGCCAATTAATATCAATGAAGGTGATTTAGACTTTAATTATAATGACCATCAATTTGCAAACACAATTGAGTTTTATAATAATCAAAACATTGCAGATTTTAATATTGCCATTATCGGTGTAGGAGAAGAACGAAATTCAAATAATGAAGGATGTGCTACAGCTCCAAATCATGTTAGAAAATATTTATACCGCCTAATTGGTTTCAAAACCACAACTAAAATAATTGATTTAGGTAATCTTAAAATTGGCGCAACTGTAGATGATACTTATTTTGCGTTAAGTTCAATTTTAGAAGATTTACTGAAACAAAATGTCTTACCAATAATTATTGGTGGTAGCCAAGATTTAACTTATGCGAATTTTTTAGCGTATAAAAACTTAGAACAAACTGTCAATCTAGTTGCTATAGATTCAAAGTTCGATTTAGGTGAAGCAGATGAAGAATTAAGTTCTACCAACTTTTTAACAAAAATAATACTCCACCAACCCAACTACCTATTCAATTACAGCAACATCGGTTACCAAAGCTATTTTATAGACAAAGAACAAATTGATTTAATATCAAAATTATATTTCGATTCTTATCGATTGGGTCAAGTTCAAAAAAACATCGAAGAAGTAGAACCTATTGTAAGAAACGCTGACATCTTAAGTTTTGACATTTCAGCTATTCGTCAATCAGAAGCCCCAGGAAATAGAAATGCATCTCCAAACGGTTTTTACGGAGAGCAAGCTTGTCAAATAAGTCGCTACGCAGGAATGAGTGATAAGTTAACTTCTGTTGGTTTTTATGAAATAAACCCTGAATTAGACACCAATGGTCAAACTGCTCATAGCGTAGCTCAAATGATTTGGTATTTTATTGATGGTTATAACAACAGAAAGAATGACTTCCCTGTTGGTAGTAGAAAGACATACTTAAAGTATATGGTTAATATACAAGATGGTAAAAATGAAGTGGTTTTCTATAAAAGTGATAAAAGCGAACGTTGGTGGATGGACGTACCTTATCCAGCACATAATAAAATCAAATACGAAAGACACCTTCTTGTACCATGTTCATACGATGACTACAAGACTGCATGCAATAATGAAGTTCCAAATAGATGGTGGCAAACTTTCCAGAAATTATCCTAATTTTTGAGTTGTTAACATCTTATTAACACAATAAAGTTGAAAAAGTTTTTGGTTAAAATAAATATTTAGTTATCTTAGCCGACTAATGAATGCTGAAAAGCACAATTTTTATACTTGAAAAATAACATTTATATGAAGAAATTAATTATTTCTACGGTTTTTTTATTTGCTGGTTTTGTAGCAACAGCGCAACAAGATGCGCAATTCACACAGAACATGTTTAATAAACTAAGTGTGAACCCAGGATCGGCTGGAAATAACGGTGGTATTTGTGCTACTTTTTTAACAAGATCTCAATGGATGGGATTTGATGGTCGTCCACAAACTCATTTATTTAGTGCTGACGCTAGGTTTAACAAGCATGGGATTGGACTCACGGTATTTCAAGATAAATTAGGTATCGAAAGTACTTTTGCAGCTAAATTAGCATATGCTTATCATTTAGTATTAGGGCCTGGAGAATTAGGTATTGGTCTTGATGTTGGAATAGTTAATAAATCTTTTGGAGGTGGTTTTGTTGCAATTGATGATTATACACAAGATCCATCTATACCTAACTCAAACACATCTGCAATGACATTTAATGCCGGGTTTGGATTGTTTTATAGCATAAAAAATAAGATGTATGTAGGTCTTTCATCATTAAGTATCCCACAAACAGAATTAAAAGATGTAGCAAATGGATCTGGAGCTGGCTCAACTGGTGCTTTAAATTATGCTCAATCACGTCATTATTACATTATGGCTGGTTACGACTGGGACTTAGGTGGAAGAAAATGGGTAATTACACCTTCTATATTAGCTAAGACAGATGCTGCATCTACACAACTTGATGTAAATGCTCTTGTGTTATGGAAAAGTTTAGTATGGGGAGGCGTTACTTACAGAATACAAGATGCAATTGCAGTTTTAGCTGGAGTCCACATCCCTCCAGTACCAGGGTTAAAATTAGGAGTTTCTTACGATATTACTACATCTACATTAGGTGATCATAGTAGTGGAAGTTTAGAATTCATGATTAAATATTGTACAAATATTGTTAAGCCTCCAAAAAGGGAAGTTTATCATTCAGTAAGATTTTTATAAGAAAAACTAAATACATTATATTTTAAATTACAATTAAAGAAAAGAAGTTCCGTTAGTTATTAATGTATTAGCGGGTTTGCTTAGTATTTTCTAAGCAAAATAAAAGAAGGAGGTAATTATGAAACGAGTATTAGTATTATTAGCAGTAGTTATTCTTTACTCTTGTAGTAAAGGTAATGGT
>JAESUI010000072.1 GCA_016763135.1 Flavobacteriales bacterium | reverse complement strand
AGAAATAAATATTGAGCACTTTATTACATTAGAAAAATCCATTTCAGCTTCTGTCAGTAGTGCTTTCAAATTTTCCATCACAAACTTTGTTTCACTTTTTATATCGTCAACTTCTAATTCATTAGTTGCTGGATTAATAGCAATTTGACCAGAAGTATACAAAGTATCTCCAACTATTACTGCTTGACTATATGGTCCAATTGGCGCTGGAGCATTTTTGGTGTTTATTATCTTTTTCATCTTCAATATGGTGTGTTGCTATTTTACTTTCCATTAAAAGATAAATATAGCATTTTGCTTTAAATTAGAAAATGAGGGAAACCAAGTTAGAGATTACAATTCTGCGTTAATGCTTATTTGTTTCATATGTGTTTCAACAAACTGCTCTAATGTTTTAAAGAAATTAAGAATGTCTTCTTTATCGTTTTGGGCATTAATGGTTACAAAACGAACAAACTCGTCTGTCCCAAATACACCATATCCAACTAACAATTTAGACTCTTCATAAAGCTGAGTACAAAGTTGTTGTGCTGGGATATCCTTATAGTTAAAGCATATAGAAATAGAATCTTCTATTCCATAAAATGTATAATCATCGTTGTTTTTGATGTAATCACGAGCAATATCAGCTAATTCAAACTGTTTATCAACGATAGTTTCTAATCCTTTTGTTCCAACACTTTTCCATAATGTCCAGAATTTTAGTGCGTCATTTCTTCTACCGCATTGTAAAGATGTTTTACCTAAATTAAATTCATCTCTATCTGTTTGATACAAGTAACTCGCTTCATTGGTAAAGGAATCATATAAATGCTTCTTATCCTTAACCAGTATTAATGAACAAGTAAGTGGTGTACCTATCATTTTATGGGCATTAAAGCTAAATGAATCTACTAACTCCAACCCTTTAATTAAATGCTTGTATTTATTACTAAAAAGAACAGAACCACAATAGGCTCCATCAAGATGTAACCAAATATTATGCTCTTTGCATAAATCGGCAACTTCTTCTATAGGATCAAAAGCTCCTAAAACTGTTGTTCCGGCAGTAAGGTTAACCATTACTGGGTTTTTACCCAGCTGAATGTCTTCATTAATTTTATTTCTTAACTCCTCAACATCCAAAACTCCATCAGCAGTTGTACTAATATTTCGCACATTATCTCTACCAATACCAGAAAAAGAAGCATTTTTTGGAATGCTATAATGAGATTCTACTGATGTGTAAACCATTAAGTCTTGATGGCTCATTCCTTTATTTCTAATAGATGAGTTAAAAGAATCTCTGGCCATTATCATTGCCATAAAATTGGTCATAGAACCTCCTGTAGAAAAAGTTCCTCCAGAATTACCATTCCATCCAATTATTTTGCAAACTTCATCAATTACTACCTTTTCCGTACCAATCTGTACTCCCGCAGCTTTGTAGGTATACATACTGTTGTTTAGCATAACAGCTAACAAATCACCTAATACAGCTTTCTCATTTCTACCACCAAATAATTGATTGAAAAAAGCATTGGTAGCAGTTCTTGGAGTTTTTAATACTAGGTCTTGTAACGCAGCTTTAAATCTTTCTTCATCTATGGGCTCATCAGAAAGCTCTAAATCTAATTTATCGAATAACTCATCCGAAGAAACAAATTCCGCAACCGGATTTTGTTTTTCGTCAGCTAATAATTTATTAGCAATTTCGTTAAATATGATTAAGCTCTTATCCATAGTTTTTTCCTGCTTAAAAATTGTTTTACTCAAAGAAAAGAGCCAAAATTGGCTCAAAACTGCTAAAAAAAACTAATTTTTGTGAATATAAAATTCACTATACAAAGTTAGGTTTAATTTAAGAGAATATAAAATTTTTAAATAAATGGATAAGATAACGTCACTTAACGGACTAATAGAAACTTTGAAGCAATCTGAAGCAAAAGACTATGTAAAGATAGCGCAAGGAATGAATATTCCTGTTAGTGATTTTGATGCTTATGCTCATTATAAGAAAGATAGTTATGCTAGAAATTGTATTGTAAAAACCGCAGCGTTTGAATTAATATTAATCTGTTGGAAAAAAGGAGACATTACTCCTATACATGGACACGATAACCAAAATTGCTGGGTTTACCAAGTCTGTGGGAACATAACCGAAATGCGTTACGAGAAAGACAATGAAGGTAAACTAATAGAATGCAACAACATGCAATTAGAACCTGGAGTTCTTACATATATGCACGATAGTATGGGTTACCATTTATTAGAAAATCACACCCATCAAAATTCAATGACCCTACATTTATACATGAATCCTATAGATTCTTGTGAAGTATTTAATAAAACCAACAATTGTTTTGAAAAAAAAGAATTGGAATTTTATACCATAGATGGGAATGCAGTCGAAGAACGCGTAATTCTATAAAATTCAAAGATTAGTCAACACTAAACCATTAGCTTCTACTATAACATAAATGATTTGAACCATTGTATTCAAAATAAAGACAATACCTAAAATATACTTGTTCTCTATACTCCCATTGATTAGTTTTTCCCGCGAGCTTATGGCTGTGATAATACATTTTGAGCAAATCAATACTAATACGTAGTCCTATTTAAGTAGTCTTCACGAAAATAAACAGGGGATTAACCTCTTGTAATTTGAGTGATTCGACTCTTGTTTTACCATTAAGCTCACCATACTTTTACTTTATAATTTAACACAAAATAAAAATACACCATCATGAAAAAATTAATACTTTCTTTAATCTTATTAGCAACAATCATTTCAGTCAATTCTCAATCAATCATTTATGGAACTCAATTAGATACAACATCAAATATGAATTATTTTGTATCAGTTGATCCGTTAAGTGGAATTATTACACAATTAAATAGTTTACCTAGTATTCAATATGTTTCTACAGGAGTTTCTACATTTAACTCTGATGATGGGATTTACATTATTACTGATAAAAATGATGAGATATATACTATAGATGTTAATACTGGAGCAATACTAACAAGCGCTAATCTTAGTTCATCTGTTATGGAATTACATTATGATAAGACAAGTGGAAATTCTTATGGAATAGAAAAGGAAGAAAGTGCTGGATCAGGTACATCTACAGGTATGGGTGGCCCTGGAAGTGGAGCAACTGTTACCATCTATTATTTAGCATCTATAAACCCAAGTACAGGGGTTGTTACAAGAATTGATAGTATTTCTGGTTTAAATGAGGTGAAAATTAATACTTCTACTTATGATCCTATTAATGAAGTGTTTGTTTTCGTTGGTAATGATGACGAGATATTTACTCTTGATATTAATACAGCTTCCATCTTATCTCAAAAATCTTTAACAATTTCTATTAATGAGCTTCAATTAAACTTAGTAACAGGAAATTATTATGCCATTGAATATGATAGTAACCCTACATTAGTTAATGTAAATGATACTTTTACAACTTCACCAAATAATTCAGAGGGTATAATCAATTTGGTGAGTGTTGAACCAACAACTGGAATAGTTACAAAAATAGATAGTATTACAGGTTGTTATAACTTTAAATTAGGTAGTTCTACATTAGATACAGTTAATGGTTTATATTCAATAGTTAATACTGATAATACATTGTTTTCAGTTGACTTAACTAATGCGGCAATTTCTTCTGCACCACAACTTAATACATTTGTAAGTAACCTAAAAATAAATGTAACATCAGGAGGGACAAGAATTGGTACTCAAACAATTGATAAGTTTGAAGCATTTCCTAATCCAGCAAGAAATCAAATTACAGTTACTACTAATAATATTCCTACTGTATTAAATGTCTTCAACCAATATGGCCAATTAATTAAAAGTGAAATACTATATACTGAAACAACGAGTATAGATCTTACATCATTAGAAAAAGGATTACACTTCTTTAAAGTTGGAAATTCCAAAACAATAGAAACACAGAAAATTATTATTGAATAAAGTAGTCTTTCCCCCTCTAGGTTAAAAAGCTTCAAGTATCTACTTGAGGCTTTTTTAATTCTTGGCCGTCTGAACGGAAAATGAATCCAACCGCAGCAGTAAATATATGCCGAGTTACATGATAAGTTATTTATCAATTACCGATACCATTCGATGATTGACTTTAAAATATGTACTTTTATTTTTTACCGTTTTCATGCATCAACAGCCTATTATTTGTCCTTACTGCCAAAACCCACTTTTGGCTACAACTACCAAAAATTATGCTTGCGAGCTCAATCACAGCTTTGATGTTTCTAAAGAAGGGTACATCAACTTGTTGCCAGTAAATCAAAAAAAGTCGAAATCTCCTGGTGATAATGAAATGATGATATCGGCAAGAAGAGCTTTTTTAGAATTGGGTTTTTATGATCCGTTAATTGAACGTTTAAAGACTATTATCCAAGAGGACTTTACTTTTAATGACAACCATTTTGTTGCCTTAGATGCAGGCTGTGGAGAAGGTTACTATTCCGAAAAAGTAATGAATAATATACCTGGGCTTAGCAGTGAAGTTCTTGGAACAGATATTTCTAAATATGCTGTAAAAAATGCCGCTAAAAAATATAAAGACAATTTTTACTTTGTAAGTTCTATCATTAATTTACCGGTTGCCACCGAAAGCACAGATCTTATTCTTTCTATATTTTCTCCTATTCATCCTGAAGAGTTTCGGAGAATTCTTTCTAAAGATGGTTATGTTATTGTCGTTAGTCCTGGTGAAAATCACTTAAAAGAACTGGCTCAATTAATTTACGATACGTTTAAACCGCATGAAAATAATGTACCCGAAAAAATGGCACCTTCATTTGAGCATCAAGCTACAAAAAAAGCCACTTTCAGTATTCATATTACCGAAGTAGAAACCTTACTTATTTTATTAAAAATGACACCCTATTACTGGAGTACTAGTAAAGAGAATTTAGCCAAAATAGAACGTTGTAAAGACATTACTATTACTTGCGATTTTAATATTTCAATTTTTAAGCACCAACCATGAAAAAATCAATTGCAATTATTGGCGGTGGACCCGCAGCCCTTTTACTCGCAGCATTTCTTGATGAGAAAAAGTTTAAGGTCAATATCTACGAAAAGAATAAAACGCTGGGTAGAAAATTTCTGATTGCTGGTAAAGGTGGTTTTAACCTTACCCATTCAGAACCAATTCTTGAGTTAATAGAACGTTACACGCCTCCCCACTTTTTAAAAGATTCTTTACTGAATTTTAGTAATCAAGATTTAAGAGATTGGCTCAATAGTATTGGCATTCCAACCTTTATAGGTAGCAGTAAGCGCGTATACCCCGAAAAAGGAATTAAACCAATTGAAGTGTTTAATGCCATTCTGGATGTCCTCAAAAAAAAGGATGTTTCCATATTTTACGAGTACACTTGGAGAGGCTGGGCTGACAAAAATGAACATATATTT
>JAESUI010000071.1 GCA_016763135.1 Flavobacteriales bacterium | reverse complement strand
ATTTGCTCAATAAAATTGAGTGATTTTTTTTCTTCTGTATTTTCCATTAAGCTACTGGTTCTTTTTTGATATTTTCTATACCTACTTTCAATCTGTTTATAGATTCTTCTTTGCCGATTAACTCCATAATTTCGAATAAAGAAGGCCCTCCTCCTTCACCAGTAATTGCTAATCGAATAGCAATCATTGGTTTTCCGAAACCTAATTCTTTTTCTTCAATGTATTCTTTAAAAGCTGTTTCTAACGCTTCATTATTAAATTCAGTATTAGAAAAAACAGTAATTAAGTCGGCTACAATTTGTGAAGAATCATCTTTCCATTTTTTCTTTACCGTTTTTGCATCATAAGCTGTTGGTGCTTCAAATAGGTATTTTCCTTTTTCCAAAATTTCATTGGTAAACGATACTCTTTCTTTCATCAAACCACAAACTCCCGCTAACAATTCATCATTTGCATTATTTGCAAATGGTTTAATTAATTCAGCCAATTCTTCGTTCGATTTTGCTCGTAAATATTGTTCGTTAAACCATTTGGTTTTATCTGGATCAAATTTAGCTCCTGATTTACCAACTCTTTCTAACGAGAACTCTTGCACCAACTCTTCTAATGAAAAAAGCTCTTGTTCAGTTCCTGGGTTCCAACCTAAAAAGGCCAACATATTAATATGGGCTTCTGAAAAATATCCGCTTTCTCTATATCCAGAAAAAACTTCTTCTTCTGATTTCCATTCTATTGGGAAAACTGGAAAACCTCCAGCATCTCCATCTCTTTTACTTAGTTTACCATTACCATTTGGTTTTAAGATTAATGGTAAATGAGCAAACTCAGGCATTTCATTTTCCCATCCTAAAAAACGGTACAACAAAACGTGTAATGGACCAGAGGGCAACCACTCTTCACCTCTAATTACGTGAGTAATTTTCATTAAATAATCATCTACCACATTGGCTAAATGATACGTTGGCATTCCATCAGACTTAAACAACACCTTATCATCTAAATTGCTTGAATCAACTACAACGTAACCTCTAATAATGTCTTTAAATTTAATCTCTTCGTTGCGAGGCATCTTAATACGAACAACATATTTATCTCCAGCTTCTATTTTCTGTTGAACTTCCTCAGCTGATAATGTCAATGAGTTTTTCATTGAATTACGAGAAGCTGAATCGTATTGTTGAGAATGACCTCCTTCAGCTTTTAAACGCTCACGCATTGCGTCCAACTCTTCAGGTGTATCAAAAGCATAATAGGCATGACCTGATTCTAATAATTGGTCAACATATTTTTTATATGTTCCTTGTTCTTTTCTTTCTGATTGATGATAAGGACCTAAATCTCCTCCAGCACCAACTCCTTCTGTAGGAGTAATTCCGCACCACTTAAGTGCATCTATAATATATTTTTCAGCACCTTCAACATAACGTGCTTGATCGGTATCTTCTATTCTCAATAAAAAATCACCATTGTGCTTTTTTGCAAATAAATAATTATACAATGCTGTCCTAACACCTCCAATATGTAATGGTCCTGTTGGACTTGGTGCAAATCTTACTCTAACTTTTCTTTCCATTTATTTTGTTTATACCCCGTTTTTCAACAGGATTAGCTCAACTTGCTATTTTAAAAAATAGAGTTTTACTAAATTAAGTCTGCAAAGATAGTTGAATCTACTGCAAAAAAAAAGCGTTATCGATTTACCAATAACGCTTTAAGAAATATAATCAATTAACTTATCTGTCTATTACTATTCTTTTAGTGAATACACGCTCACCATTATAATCTATCGATACAAAATATACTCCAGAAGCTATTCCCTCTGTTAATACTTTTACTTTTTCTTGATTATCAATTGCAATTGATTTTAATCTCTGTCCAACCACATCTGTTATTATAATATTTCCACTATAATAATTAGTAGGAACCGTTACATTAAAATATTTATTTGCTGGTATTGGATAAATTTTCACATAATCTGAGGCATAAAAATCATCAATACCCACTGTAAAGAAAACGGAATCACAAAATGTATTTGAATTACATCCAAACGTATCGGTAACTGTTAAACAAACCTGATAATTCCCTATAGGAAATGTGTGAATAGGGTTTTGCGAATTATCAAGCGGAGAACCATCTCCAAAATCCCATGAATAAGAATTTGCAAATGAAGAAGAATCATGAAATGCAAAACTCACTCCTCCTTGTGCCCAACCAAAATTAGCAATAGCTGTATCCAAAACTGTTACAGGAATAATATTGTTATCAATACAATTATTGGTATGTCCAAATTGGGTAGCTGTTAAATCTACATTATATACCCCTGAAGCCAAGTACGTATGCGAATAGTTGGTATCAAAAGGTGAAGTAACGGTCAAATCTCCTAAATCTAAAGAATAAGAGTTTGTAGAAGGATGAAACATTGAATTATTATGAGTTATAGTCGTATTAGTAAAAAGCATTGAATTACCTAGACACACAGTATCACCACTAGCAGTATAATTAGAGGCAACAGTATAAGTTGATGTAAATGTTTCATTAAAAATTGGTGCCAACATTAAATCCATATCCCAACCTCCAAAATCAAGAAATGCATTATACCAAACGCCTAAATATGTAACGCACGACAAAGTCTCCGAATTCCCATCACCATTCGCACTAGTATTAGTAATGTAATAAGGATTCGCAGGAAAATCGGGATTAATCTCTAATGCGATAGCAAAAGAATCAGTTACTGCAATTGGTGAATTAAACATTAATGTTTGCTCTTTAAAACCAACATCTATCACTTGTACAACAGCAGAATCTATCATTGTTGTTGGATAATTATTAGCATCAATATTATACACTTTTATAGTCATAGTAATGGGAGAGGAATTCCCCACAACACCATCTAAATCTAACAATACATAAGCACTTAACCCACTAATAGTTCCATTACCAGAATAATAATATGCTTGAGAAACTGCACCAAGATAAGTAGAGATATCCATGGTATCAGCCTCTACCAACCCGGTTAATTTTGAACCAGGATAACGTACCGTGTCTGTACAAGAAGCCGTCTTGTTATTAAGCTGTTTACCATTATTATAATTGTAGGGGTGACTGATTGAAATCATATCAGGCTTAGTCATTGTGTTCTGAGCTGATAAAGCTATAATTCCAACAATAAACGATAAAATAAAAGTGTAAAATTTCCTCATAAAATTTGTTTTAAATAGATACGTGTAATACGACAAAAGGGAAGAAAAGGTTTCAAGCAGGATCGTTTTATTCAGCTATTGGCTCTTCAGCTTCTTCCTCGTCCTTTTTAAAGAATCTTTTATTAAAGACAAAGACAAGACCTATACCAAATGAAATAGAGGCATCTGCGATATTAAATACTGGCCGGAAAAACAAGAAATGTTCTCCTCCCCAAATAGGAAGCCATTCAGGAAAATTCCCTTCGAGCAAAGGAAACCAAAACATATCCACCACCCATCCGTGAAGAAATGGAGCATAACCTCCATCCTCTGGCATAAACGTGGCTATCTGATTAAAACTTTCACTAAAGATTATTCCATAAATAGCACTATCTAAAATATTACCAATAGCTCCTGCAAAAATTAGCGCCACACTAATTTTCAATCCTTTATGAGCACCTTTAGGCAACACTTTAAATAAGTAATAGCCAATACCACAAACAGCAACAATCCTAAATAAACTCAACGCTAATTTCCCCCAATCACCGCCAAACTCCATACCAAAAGCCATTCCTTTATTTTCTGTAAAATGAATGTAAAACCAATCGCCAAAAACTGGGAATTCCTGACTCAAATACATGCTGGTTTTCACCCAAATTTTTAGCCATTGATCTGCTGTTATCACAATAAATGTTACAACTAATGGTTTAGAAATTATTGAAAGAAATTTATTCATTCTAGTAATTACCGATTAGAATTTGATAATTCTAATTTCTTTAAAAATGTTAATCTGATTAAAAAAAGATCCCACTTTTCAGTGGGATTAATTCAACTTTTCATTTTGATCTCATCAAAATAAAGTTTCATTACCCTTGAGCATTTTTTGCTTCAATACTCAATGTTGCATGAGGAACAGCCATTAATCTTTCTTTTTGGATTAATTTTCCTGTTTCTCTGCAAACTCCATAAGATTTATTAGAAATTCTTATTAATGCGTTTTCTAAATGTTTTAAGAATTTTTCTTGTCTTCCAGCTAATTGAGCAACTTCTTCTCTAGAAAGTGTTGCTGCTCCTTCTTCCATCATTTT
>JAESUI010000070.1 GCA_016763135.1 Flavobacteriales bacterium | reverse complement strand
TTGTGCAAAGCCAAAATTTGAGATGAGTATTAGTAATATAAAAAGGGTTTTGTTCAAATATTAAGATTTGTTAGTATTAGATCCCGCTCTTTAACGAGGTTAGTTCAACTTACCATATCAAAGATATGGGGTTTCACTAATTTAATTTATCAGCATCTTATTAATAAGACGCAATTTAAGTATAAATTGTTGCTCAAAGTTTTACTAAATCCATTGTGGATAACTGTTGTTATCTATGATTTTCCGTACACCCATTAAATCTATTTTTGTTGCGTGTTTAGAGCTATAGTTATATCATGTATCATTACTGCTACTTTCTTTCAGATTGCATCTGCTGAGATTGTAAACATTGGTATATATCACAAACACAAGATCACTTCTTTTGTTTTTCATCCTGAAGAAGGTAGTTATAGCGTATTTACCGAGCAAGGAAAATTAATAGACATTGATAAATCTGATATCTTAGAGCTTAAGTATGTCAACAATCAAGTTACTATTAAGTCGTTAGACAAAGATTATGGTACTTTTAAGAAAGTCCGTTTTATCGGAACCTCATGGAACAATTCTTTTAAAATAAAAACCTCCAAAAGCAAAAGGATAAAGGTTTATGAAGATAACTTGTTTGTTAATCTACACAGCTATTACAATTACTTTCAACTCATTAATAACATAGAAATAGACAACTATGTTGCTGGAGTAGTTGAATCGGAAGTTGGTAGAAGCCCTCCACCAGAATACTTTAAACTACAAGCTATTATTTGTAGAACTTATGCCTTAAGGAACATTGAAAGACATAAAGCAGAAGGATTTAGTCTTTGTGATAAGGTGCATTGCCAAGCTTACAACAGAAAACCTAAGTCGGTATTGATTAAAGAAGCTGCTACAGGAACCACTGACATTGTGATTGTTGATAGTGACATCAATTTAATAACCGCTACATTCTACTCTAACTGTGGTGGTGAAACAGCAGAATCGGAAGAAGTATGGAGGCAAAAATTATATTACCTAAGAACTGTTAAAGACACCTTTTGCCTTCATGAAAACAATGCCGTGTGGGAAAAGAAGGTTCCATTAACAAAATGGACCAACTACTTAATTAACCATGGTTTTCCGAAAGGTAGCCTTAAGCACGAATGTGCCATTGAGTATTTTCAAAATTGTAGGGAACAATTTTTTGAAAACCAAAACGTGCAAATTCCTTTTACTAAAATTAGAACAGACTTTCATTTAAAATCAGCTCAATTTGATGTTATTCCAAGTGGTAACTTTGTAATACTAAAAGGGAAAGGCTTTGGCCATGGAGTTGGCCTATGCCAAGAAGGAGCAATGAAAATGGCTAAAACAGGTTACTCTTACATTGATATTCTTCATTTTTACTATGAAGATGTACACATGATTAACCTCGCTTCTTTAGCTTTCTTTAAGGCAGATTATTAAAACCTACAATTGACTTCAGTACGACTATTAAGAGTGATTGCTATCGCTACTTTTAGTGTTATCAATGAAGTTAAAACAGTTCATATTATCCCTCCTATTTTTTAGCACCTTCCTTTTCGGAAAAACCTCAACACTTCCTATAGACAGCAATGAGTATTTGATTTATGAGAAAGGATTAACAACTGTAAACCATTGTACTCCATGGCACCATGCACAATGTGTGCTAATAACTGGAACAGAAGTTTATGAAGATGGTAGAGATGGAAAAAAAGGCAGGCATTGGTGGCGAATGTCGTACATCGGAAGAGCTTGCACCGATAAATACGGTAAAGTATTGGGAACTATTTTTGAAGGAATATGGGCTATTCCGCATTATACAGGCGTTGTAATTGGAAGTGGTTTTGGTTATCTTGTTTATGTAGTGAGAGGTCCAAGAAACCCCGAAAAAGTGGCCAAGAGAAAACAAAAAAGGGAAGAGAGAAAAAAGAAATAAACTACTTCTGCCCTCCTATAATTATTATTGTCTTACCATCTTGATGGACTTCAATGGCATTTTCTTTTTCAATAATTAAAGTTGGTAACCCATCAAAGTCTGCAATTTTTCCTTTTACAGTTATCAGCTTATCCTTCCATTCTATTAAAGGATCATAGCTGAAATTTACTAGGTTTTTTTTCCAAATTGCAACGGTAAATATTTGATTGGGGTAGCTTTTATCTAAATTAAAAAACAAGTGTCCATTTTTAGTTTTACGCCCACCAACAACTGTTCCTGCTACAGTAACCTTTTTACCAGACCCCATGTGTCGTTTGGCTTGCACCGTATTGTAAACACCTGGAGGCAAATCAGGTTGAGACATTGGATTTACATCTCCTTTTTGCTTGTGGGGAACCCAAACACTAACTTCTTGCTGACTCTCTAATTCCTCTTCTAACGAATCTGCTAACTGATAAAAGAAATTGATACCCGTAACTTCTTCTACTTCGTTAATGGTTACCGCATAACTCGATACTGGGTATTTAATCTCTTTATTGGGCATGATGAAAGCAATGGCTTGCTTATTTTTTAAATCTAAGGCTACCTTATAATAGTATTTAGGAATACTCATATTATTGACACTGCGCTCTTGTTTTGGTAAGCTATCATTTAGTAATGGCCCTGTAACAATATAGAGTTGAGTTTCTGGATGAGTAGTAATATAGCCTCTTAATAAGCCTTCTAATTTCGCCCATTTTTTACGGTTAAACTCTGGTACTTGTGGTGACATGTTAGAATAAAAGTAAGATTCTGACAATGCTTTTTTGCTCCATTTAAAATCTGCCGAAGGGGCTAAATGCCCTCTATCATAACCAAACCCATCATAAGTGTAGCCTTTTTCGGGCTTAGGTTTTTTAGTTTTTAAAAAGTAATCTTTTTCACTCGCGCTCTCGGTTTTTACCAAGGGGTCCTTTCTAAAATTATTAGAACGTTTCCCTTTCCCATCAATAATATCTGCAGTAATAATGTGAGCCACCCATTTTGCTTGCTCGTGTTGTTCGGCATACACCAAACTCATGGCTGTGTGTACAATTAGCTCTTCTCCTGCCTTAAGCTCTGGCAAACCTACTTTAGTAATGTCTGCTCTAACTCTTTCTAGCTTTAGCTCATTAATCTCTATTAAGATTTGCTCTTTCTGCTCATCTAACGCAATGGTTTGAGTTTCTAATGCTTTTATTTTCTCATCAACGGTTTGGGAGAAAGCTAAAGAAGTAGCAAAAAGAATTATAGATAGACTAAACCATTTCATGTCCCAAATATACGGTTTGTACTGCAAATTACATTCAAAAAAAATAAGCTCTCTTTATTCAACTTAGCAATACGGCTACGTCTGAAAGTACAACTAAAATATAAAAAAATGTATTTAGAATTATATCATTAATTATTAACTCTAGGGGCATATAATATGTTAGTTTTGTGGAGTGAAACAAACAAAATTTATAATGAAACAGTTTTTAATAGGGCTCATGCTCTTTACAATAACACAGAACTTAGTAGGTCAAACACTAGATCAAGACTATATTTCCGGAATTCCAGCAACAACTTCTTTTGGAGGGCATCCACTTGGCGCGGATTATGATCAAGGTCAAAGTTTTACAGCCGGTATTACAGGCAATTTGAGGAGTATTATTGTTAGTGCAGATATATCAGATCCTTTTGGTATGTGTGGCCCAAGTTGCCCTAATGTTGGGCTCATGATGGAAATCACTAATGGAGATGGTTTTGCTGGTGCTGTTTTGGGAACAAGTGATTTAATCAATGTTGGTCTTGGTCAAGGCACATTAACGTTTAATTTTTCAAGTAGTATTTCTTTGATATCTGGAAATACCTATACATGGGAAATAAAAAGAATTAGCGAAAGTTGCCAGGGTGTTATGGTTTCTTTGGACGCAGAATCCTCCGGAACATATGGTGATGGAACGGCCTATAACAATGGCTCGCAAGTAAGTTCTGGACAAGATATATTATTTCAAACATACATTGGAAATTACACAGGACCTCTTCCAGATGCAGTATTGTGTACTCTAGATCAAGACTATATTACCGGAATCCCAGCAACAACTTCTTTTGGAGGGCATCCTCTTGGCGCGGATAATGATCAAGGTCAAAGTTTTACAAGTAATATCACTGGCAACCTGCAGGGTATAGAGGTTGTTGTAGATGTGGTTGATTTTTCTATTAATCCGTGTAGTATTGATTTTGTAAATCTTGAAATAGAGTTGCATGATGGAGAT
>JAESUI010000069.1 GCA_016763135.1 Flavobacteriales bacterium | reverse complement strand
ATTCGATGTTCTCTACCATAGATGGGGTTTATATAAAAGTAGGTGATAGTTTGGTTTGTAAGATAGAGAAGAATAAGAAACCTTTAAATTTTGGCATGTTGGATGATGAGAACTTTTGGGTGGCTTATGAATCGGGTGGATTTGCCATATATGATTTTGAAGGAAAGCTACAAAAAAGATACCTCCAAAAGGTGTCCGGAACATTTATGTGCCGAGATAATTTTAATGGCTTATGGTTTTCAACTTTATCCAGAGGCGTTTTTTATACAGCTAATTTAGATTTAATCAATATATCTGCATTAGAGGGAAAGAGTGTTTACAAATTAGGGTTGTCAGAAAATGAAGATTTGTACGTCTCACTTTATAATAAGTCTCTTGTGAAAATCAAGAAAGGGGGAGGGCTTAACATTCACACAAAATCCGGTACTTCTTTATTGATGCCATTTTCTTATTATGACGTTGAAGCCAACTTGGAATTGTTTGATAATAGTGCATTCTACATGAAGGATAAACGTTTTGTACTTAGAGGTGGATTGAGTTTTAATGCCAATACTGGAAAATGGTTTCTTCAGGAGGAGGTCTTTCCTCATCAAAAAGGTAAGTATTTAAATAGTATCGCAAAGAGCTCAAATGCTTATATAGTAGGAACTCAATCTGGAGCTTATAGGTTAAGTGTCAATGGAGAATTACTTAAGGTTAAAGAAGGGAAATTAAAAGGCAGAATCAATGATGTTAAAGTCATTAACATCTTTGAACTTTATTCCACTCATGGATCTGGGATTCAAATTTATAAAGATCAAAAGTACTTTCAAGAAATAACAACATCTACTGGCTTACCAAGTAACTTGATTAATCAGCTAGTTGTTAAAAATGACTCCTCCATCTATGTCTGTTCTAAAAAAGGCTTAAGTGAAATCATATTGAAAGAAGGGAGGTGGACCTTTTTATCCAATCACCTGTTAAATTATGATGTGTCTGATGCAGAATTTGTTGGAGACTCTGTTTGGATAGGAACCAATGATGGATTGCTCAAAATGCCAGTTTCCGACAAAGGTAATCAACTAGAAAAGGTAAATTTATTTCTTCAACTGAAAGAAATTAGAGTGAATGGCCAATTGACCTCAATTGATGAATTGCTTCATCTTGAAACAGACCAAAACAACCTTAAATTGAATTATGACGCTATCTATTATAGTGATCACAATAAGCTACAATTTAGGTATAAGTTGAGTACAGAAGAAAACTGGAGTTATACCAAAAACAGATCCTTGCTTTACAATTACATTGAACCAGGTGATTACACATTATCGATACAGGTTTCTATAGATGATACACATTGGGATGAAGAAGTTTTATTGAATTTTTCAATTCGCTTGCCTTATTATGCTACACTAATATTTTTAGTGATAATGCTATTTATTATTGCTGTATTTATTTACTTAATATTTAAGTTTAGAATAATCCTATATAATAAGGTGTTGGTAAATAGCTTGGCTAAGCTACTAGTTCGTAAATTAAGTCAGAGTGAAAAGTATATTGTTATAAGGGAACAAGGGAAAGATATAAAGATATTTTCTCATCAAATTTTGTTCGTACGGTCATCTGGGAATTACTGTGAAATCCATATTGATGATAAGAAATACCTAACAAGAGCTAAAATCAGTAACTTTTATGATCAGTTACCAGATCAAAATAATTACTTAAAAATTCATCGATCTTATTTTGTTCGTATTGATAAAATTATTGGTAAAACTAAAAATTCCATCATGATTAAAGATGTTGAATTAAAGGTGAGTAATTCTTTTTTACTTAACCTGAGAAAAGTGAAATTATAACATCCTCATTTCATCACTATTTTATAGCTATTTCGTCACATATCCCTTAATAATAGATGTGTTAAGTGATTTGTTGGTGATTTTCGTAAGCTTAAGATTTTTAATCGATAATCACAAACTTATGAAAAAAGCAAAACAATTTTTACTCTTAACAGGAATATTTATTTTAACTTTTACAGCTAACGCTCAATGGACACAGGTTGGGATTGATATTGATGGCGAAGCCATCAATGATTACTCAGGTGAAACAGTTAGTATGAGTGCTGATGGATTGACTGTTGCAATTGGAGCATTGCGTAATGACGGAAGTGCCACTGATGCTGGTCATGTAAGGGTTTATAAAAATATATCAGGAACTTGGACTCAATTAGGGGGAGATATAGATGGTGAAACTGCAGGAGACAACTCTGGTAGTTCATTGAGTATAAGTTCAGATGGATTGACTGTTGCAATTGGTGCTGACGGGAATGATGATGGAGGCTCTAGTGCTGGTCATGTAAGGGTTTATAAATATATCTTAGGAGTATGGACTCAACAAGGTATAGATATAGATGGTGAGGCGACTAGTGACAAATCTGGGAGGTCTGTCGGATTAAGTGGAGATGGAACGACTGTGATAATAGGGGCATTTTTTAACGATGGTAATGGTACGGATGCAGGTCATGCTAGAGTATACAAATTGATTTCAGGAACATGGACTCAATTGGGTTTAGATATAAATGGAAGTGCTGTTAACGGTTATGCTGGAACATCAGTTAGTATCAGTGATGATGGTTTAACTGTAGCTGTAGGTGAACCGAATACTGGAGCTGGTCGTGTAAGTGTATATAAGTATATTTCAAGTTTATGGGTTTTACAAGGTGCGACTATTGTTGGGGAAGCTAATGGAGACTATGCTGGAATTGCTGTTAGTTTAGCCGATGATGGTTTAACTGTAGCTATTGGTGCTGAAGCGAATAATGGAACTGGGTTAGTTGCTGGCCATGTTCGAGTATATAAATTTATAACAAGCACTTGGGTTCAACAAGGTACAGATATAGATGGTGAAGCAATAGGCGATCAATCTGGTTCATCAGTAAGTTTAAGTTCAGATGGCCTAACAGTCGCAATAGGAGCTACAAATAATGGTGGAAATGGGCCTATTTCTGGTCATGTGAGAGTATATGAATTGATTTTAGGAACATGGACTCAACAGCCAGCTGATATTAACGGAGAAGCAGCTAATGATTATTCTGGAAAATCGGTTGGGCTAAGTTCTAATGGACATACAGTGATTATTGGTGCTTATTTTAATGATGGAAATGGAGCTGAATCTGGTCACGCAAGAGTATATTCCAATTGCACAGCAACAATAAGTACAGATGTTCAAACAGCTTGTGTTACTTATTTATGGATAGATGGAAATACATACACTTCAAGTAATACTACAGCGACACATACATTACCAAATGCAGCTGGATGCGATAGTGTAGTTACTTTAAATTTAACCATTAATGCTTTGCCAACTGTAACAGCAAGTGGAGCAGCAACTATATGTGATGGGCAATCAACTAACTTAGCAGCAGGTGGTGCATCTACTTATGCTTGGGATAATGGGGCAGGAACAGGGTCTCCTGTATCAGTTTCACCAAGTACAACAACTACTTATACAGTTACAGGAACAGATGGTAATACTTGTGTAAATACTGCACAAGTAACTGTAACTGTAAATACTTTACCAACAGTAACAGCAAGTGGAACAGTAACAATATGCGATGGACAATCAACTAACTTAACAGCAGGTGGTGCATCAACTTATGCTTGGGATAATGGAGCAGGAGCAGGAACACCAGTTTCAGTTTCACCAAGCACAACAACTACTTATACGGTAACAGGAACTGATGGTAACTCTTGTGTGAATACTGCACAGGTAACTGTTACAGTTAATGCTTTGCCAGATGTTACAGTTACAACAGCAACCAACTTGTTAACTGCTAATAATGTAAATGCAGGAGTAACTTACCAGTGGTTAGATTGTAATAATAATGATGCAATTATTGCCTCAGAAACAGCACAAAACTATGCTGTAACAATTAGTGGTTCTTATGCAGTTGAAGTAACTGAAAATGGATGTGTAGATACTTCAGTTTGTAATAATGTAGTTTTTGTTGGTATTAACGAAAACAGTTTTGGAAGTTCATTTACAGTTTATCCGAATCCAACTTCAGGAAATGTTAGAATTGCTCTAGGTGGAATTTATAAAAATATTACCTTGAAAGTAATGAATGTAACAGGGCAGTTAATTGATGAAAAAATTTATCAAACAACCAATCAAATAAATTATGAATTGAAGGTGAAAACTGGAGTTTATTTTATCAAGATAACTTCAGCCAATAAAGAGCAAACAACTATAAAAATAATTAAACAATAATATAGAGATGAGAAAAGCAAAACAATTTTTACTATTAGCGGTGATACTATTTTCACAAACTTTATTTTCTCAACCAAATTTTGAGTGGGTTGGTGTAGGTGGAGATGTTAGTGATGATATTGGAACTGGAATAGTGTCCGATAATTTAGGTAACACATACACTTGTGGTCATTTTGATGGGACAACGGATTTTGATCCTGGTATTGGAGTCTATAATCTTACTTCTATTGCTAATCAAAATAGTTTTGTCGTTAAGCTTGCGCCAAATGGAAATTTCATATGGGCGAAAGTTATAGGTACCACTTCATTGAATAGAGCCCAGCATATTGGAATAGATAATTCTGGAAATATTTTTGTCGTAATTGAATTTGCAACATCTGGAGATTTTGAGCCTGGGAGTGGCGTTACTACCCTCACTTCTAATGGGCAAGAGGATGCAGCAATTGTTAAGCTTGACGGGAATGGTGTTTTTCAATGGGCGATGTCCTATGGAGGGTCGCTTAACGACCGAGTTGATGGTTTTGCAATTGACATTAATGATAATTTATTGTTAACAGGCTGGTTTTATGGTACAGTTGATATGGCTCCTGATCCTGCCGTTCAAAATTATACATCAGTTGGTATACAACCAGATGTTTATATACAAAAATTGGATAATAATGGAAACCAATTATGGTTGGCTCAATTAAGCGGAGCATCAATAATATATAGCACTTCTGTAACATCTGATTTAGCTTCAAATATTTATGTAACAGGAACATTTAGAAATACAGTTGATTTTGACCCAGGATCTGGAACTTCAAATTTTTCAACATTTAGCAGCAACTATGATGGTTATCTATTGAAATTGAATGGAAATGGTAATTACATTAGGACTAGCATTGTCGCTTCTTCTAGTGCAACTAAAGATGCTTCATACCAACGAGTTCGAGTGAACAGTGTAGGAGAAGTAATATCTATCGGTACATTTGAAGGAACTGGGTCCGTAGATTTAGACCCAGGGCCAGGTACCGTTCTTGGAAACAGTAATGGGCAAACAGATACGTTTATTCAAAAATTGGATAGTACTGGTAATTTGATTTGGGTCAAGACTTATGGCAATGGTAATCGGGAATATCTTCACGGATTAGAGATAGATAAGCAAGATAATATTTATGTTTTAGGTTATTATTATGATACGATGGATTTTGATCCTGGATTAGGTGTGTTTTCAATGACATCCAATGGAGGACCCGACATATTTGTGCAATCTATTGACAATGCAGGTAATTTTGATTGGGCAATCGGTTATGGTGGGACTGCTGGTGAAGCTGGCTTTAGCTTTAATCTTGACCAATCAGATAATATATTTATTACGGGTTACTATACACTAACAGTAGATTTTGATCCAGGAATAGGTACAGCACTTTTTTCTTCTAATGGTAGTGTTGAGGATCTGTTTATTCATAAATTGAATCAATGTACTGCCACAGCCTCTACAGATGTTCAAGCTGCTTGTGTTTCTTATTTATGGATAGATGGAAATACATACACTTCAAGTAATACTACAGCAACACACACTTTACCAAATGCAGCTGGATGCGATAGTGTAGTCAGCCTAAATTTAACTATTAACATTTTACCAACTGTAACAGCAGGTGGAACAGCAACGATATGTGCTGGGCAATCTACAAACTTAACAGCAGGTGGTGCCTCAACTTATGCTTGGGACAATGGAGCAGGAGCAGGAACTCCAGTATCAGTTTCACCAAGTACAACAACTACTTATACGGTAACAGGAACAGATGGTAATGCTTGTGTGAATACAGCCCAAGTGACAATTACAGTTAATGCTCTTCCTGATGTTACAGTTACAACCGCAATTAATTTGTTAACTGCTAATAATATAAATGCAGGAGCAACATATCAGTGGTTAGACTGTAATAATAATGATGCAATTATTGCTTCAGAAACAGCACAAAACTATGCTGTAACAGTTAGTGGTTCTTATGCTGTTGAAGTAACTGAAAATGGCTGTGTAGATACTTCGGTTTGTAATAATGTAGTATTTGTAGGAATTAACGAAAACAGTTTTGGAAGTTCGTTTACTGTCTTTCCAAATCCAACTTCAGGAAATGTAAAAATAGCTTTAGGTAAGATTTATAAAAACATTAACCTTAAAGTAATGAATGTATCTGGACAGATAATTGATGAAAAAACATACTCATCAACTAAGCAAATAGAGTGCAAACTTAAAGGGAAAAATGGTGTGTATTTTATTGAAATAACATCAGAAAATAAAGAGAAAACAACAATTAAGTTGATTAAACAATAAAAAAACAAGACAAATATGGGATTTTTTCAAGGCATTAAAAATAAATTAGGAATAGGTGGTGTAAAGGTTCAATTGCAAGTTCCAGGTCAAGTTTCAAAAACTGATTCATCAGTTGATGGAGTAGTTATTTTAACAACAAAAAGTGAACAAGAAATAGTTACGGTTATGGTTAAGTTCATTGAGGAATATACTACAGGAAGAGGAGATGATGAAAAAACAAAAGAATTTGAATTAGGTGTAGTCTCACTACCAGGTAATTTCACAATTAAACCTGGTGAAACTAAAGAGATTCCTTTTAATCTACCTTTTCAATTTGCTAAATCTAATGCAGATGGTTTAAAAGAAAAAGGTGGTGCCTTAGGAGCCTTGGGTAGTGTAGCTAAGTTTGCCAATAAGGAGAAGTCTGAATATTTTCTTGATGCTGAAGCAGATGTAAAAAGTGCAGCATTAGATCCATCGGATAACAAAGAAATTAAGGTAGTATAAATCAAATAAACATAAATTAAAAAAAGTAAATAGTATGAAAAAATCAATGTACATTTTAACAATCGCAGCATCATTTTTTATGGTAGCGTGTGGTGGTAATTCTGAAGGTGAAGTAACTGCTGAAGGGAATACTGAAGCAACTGAAGACGCTGCGACTGAGGAGGCTGTTGAAGAAGTGGCTGAAGAAGCATCAATAGTTGGTGAATGGAAAATGACTGATATGGATATGGGTATGGAAATTCCAGCTGGTAGCGAAGAAGCATTTGCCGCATCAATTAAAGAAGCAGTAGATGCTACTGTTTATACATTTAATGAAGACGGAACGATGAGTCTTGTTTCTAACCTTGGTGAAGAATCAGGAACTTATTCTATTGATGGTTCTACTTTAACTGTTACAACAAAAAAAACAGAAACTACTGATGTTAAAGAATTAACAGCTTCTACACTTGTATTAAAAGTTAGTGAAGAAGGAATGAACATGACAATGTCTTTCGAAAGAAAATAAGGACTATTTATTGTATTTAAAAAAGCCTCACTATTTAGT
>JAESUI010000068.1 GCA_016763135.1 Flavobacteriales bacterium | reverse complement strand
TATTGGTAATGTTATTAAACTTTACCCTAAAATTTCTTTTAGGATAATCTTCATTATTAAACAAGTCAGCATTAAAATGAGCCCTTTTATTTACGGTAAATACACCTACTGGTAAATGTATCTTTTCTCCAAAAAGATGCTCTTCCTTATAACTATTATCAGTCTGCTTAACATCGTATATCAACTCGTACCTGTTCTCATCAATTATATTAATAAAAAACAGGTTATTATAGGCGTAAAAATTAAGTGAATCGTAATCTATTTTAAATGGAGAATCAGTATAAATTTGGCTCTTTTTAACGTTGCCAATTAAGTAGTATAGCACATCTACTTCAATTTGCTCAAGCGCCTTTTTTAAAATTTTACGAGATTTTATAATCTCAATCTCATTTTCTATATTCTTACTAACATTATAAACATCAAGGTCTTTTAACAGCTCCTGAGTTCCTATGCTCGTACTCTTATCATCCTTAATTAGAATTTTGGTTGACACGTTATAGACAGGCTTAACGTACCAATTGTAAAAGTAAGCACAACCAAACCCAAGCATTAAAGCAAAAACGTAGATATACCAATAGCGCAAATAACCATAAAGAAACCCTTTCAGGTTAAAATCTTCTTCTCCTTCTTCAAAATTCTCTGTTGGTACGTTTTCTTGCATTTATCTAATTTGCTAAACAAAAATACAATTTTGTTGTTTATCGCTGTTATTGAATAACTATTACTTCAACACGTATATTTTTCATGGCTTGCTTCATGTTCTGTGGCTTTGCTACTATCATTCTATCCCCACCATAACCAGCGGTAGTTAGTTGAATTTCACTCACCCCATTTTTTACTAAATAAGCCTTAATTTTTTCTGCACGTAATTTTGATAATTTCTTTGATGTTCCTTTAAAATTCCATTCTTCGCCTAAATTAGCATACCTCTTTATTCTTTTAACACTTCTATTTCCATTGGTATGGCCCTGAATTTCAAAAGAATATTTGCGATTTTCTAGCATGAATTTAGTTAGTTTTTTTAACGCTGATTTTGATTCTTCTCTCAGCACATAGGTATTAGGATGGAAATAGATTTTCCGCATAATCAACTTATCCCCTACTTTAATTGGGTTAAGTTCTAATACTAAATTTTCACCTTTCAATGTTATGGTATCTAAAAACGATTCGTATCCAAATTTAGTAATTGAGACAACTATTTCCTTTTGCAAATAATCCTTTAACACAAAACCGTTTTCAACGTTAGATACTAATTGCTCGGAATTGTTTCCTTTAAGGTCTTTAATTTCAATAATGGCTTCTATGCTTTTCTGAGTATTACTATTAAGCACAAATCCAGTTATAACTTGATTAGGTTTCACTGGCTGCTCAATCTCTTTTATCGCTTCAATTTTTTCAACCACTATCGTCTCCATGGCTTCTTCAATACAATTGTTTTGTATTGCTCTATAAATTTTTTGCTTATTGTTTTCAATTATTGATAACGAATGTCCGCAACCAAAACCATTGATATATAATTCTCCCAAATAATACGTTTCACCTTTCTTTACTTCAAATCCTCCGTTCGCAGTATTAATATCTGGCCTCACTTTTTTATACACTACATCATTACAAAAGTTGTCTCCACTAAAATTGTAAATGAGTATTTCATAATCATCATCTTTACTAATTGAACTAAACTTATAAGACAGGGTGGTGGTGGTTGCTGCATTTATCTTGTACCAATAGGTATATTTATCAGTTTGCTCATAATAAATTTGTTCTTGAACACTATCATTTTTAAGTGGCAAAGAAATAATTTCAGGATCAATGCAATTGGGATATTTTTCTTGCCCATAAGAGAAAATGGGAGCAAAAAATAGTACAAGTAGCAATAAGAAAATCGTAGACCTCATAGTTAATACCAAAAATAAATTGAATTACCTGAGCTTTTAGCCTTCTATCAAATAGTTTTTAACTAAATAGATTTAATATAAAGAGCTCCTCCTTTTTATTATACTTTACTAGCCATCCATTTATCAAAATGAAAAACGCAGCATAGCTCTTAACTTTTTTTTTATTTTTTATAGAAATTCTATGAAATGATTTATCTCTTATAAATGCTTATTTATAAGGTTTTACCTATTTATAATACTATTTATGATGTAATGTTCATCTATTTTTTGCTTTGTTTAATTAACTAGAAATAGTTAATCTAGCGAATTGAATTAGGCCTATATAGCTTTATTGCTGTATTTGATTGGTTATTAATACATTTGTTTGTAAAGAATTTATAAATCGAATTATTTACCATAGCCTTGTTAAATTAATTAATACATAAACAATGAAACCAGAACACATAGATCAGGTACTTAATAATAGCACCATGTTAGTAGAGAGTAATAATAAGCTTGTAGACAACAATAGTAAGCTTGTAGATAATAATTGCGAAGTAATTACTATGCTGAAAGAAGGCACTATGAAAGCTGAGGGATTGACCAACGTGTCTTATCAGATTTATATGTCTCTAGCCAAAAAAACGAAGAAATCAGCATTAGAAATTAGCTGGTATGAAGGCTTAAAGAAAGTATTTGAAATAAAGTGAATTTTGATTGGAAAGTGGTATTAGAAGAAATTTTAGTTCTAACACTGTTCCTCTTTATTACACTTTACTAGCCATCCATTTATCAAAAGGAATTAACTCAGAGCCTAATGGATCCCACTCATTTTTTGGAAGTGATAATTTAGCCAATAATTCAGTGCCTTTCATTTTGGCAATTGATTTATTACCTCCAGCTTTAATCCATTTTTTAATAAGCTCTAGGATAATTTTATTTCTAGGGCTAAGTGCTTTTTTATCCTCTTGGTTTCTTTCAAACAACCTAAATAAGCTATAATATTTTTCTTGTGCTATTTCAATTTTATTTTGTTCTAAAGAAGCCATTACACCCAAAACCCTTGCATTAAACTCCCACCCTGTTCTATCGTTTTTAAATTCAAAAGCATCAGCTAATAACTGATTACATTTTCTAAATTGACCATTAGCAAAATGAAAACAAGCAAGAAAATACCTATGGGTAGATAGCCTATGTTCATCAATAGAGTCCTTATATTCATTAACCATATTTTTTATCACTTTACCTGCATCTTTTATGTCTCCAGCATATAACAATGAACGAAATTCTGACTCTCGGGTAACTACGTAATTTAGTTCTCCTTGATTAAAGCACTTTAAACTATCTTTTGC
>JAESUI010000067.1 GCA_016763135.1 Flavobacteriales bacterium | reverse complement strand
GAACAGGGTTAGAGAATATTTGTATTGCTGGAGGAGTTGCACAAAACTCAGTAGCTAACGGCAAAATCATAGAACGTACCTCATTTAAAAACATGTATATTCCTGCTGCGGGACATGATGCAGGAACTGCTCATGGATCTGCTTTATGGCTCTATAACCATATTTTAGAAAATGAGAGGCTCCCAGCTCTTTATAACGCATACACAGGTCTTAAAGCTTCTAACGAAGAAATAGAAACTTACCTGAATAAAGAAAATATTGATTACAAAAAATATGAAGAAAATGAGCTCATTGAAGTTGTTTCTGATGCATTAATTGCTGGGAAAGTAATTGGATGGTTTCAAGGAAGAGCAGAATTTGGACCAAGAGCTTTAGGACATCGTTCTATAATCGTTGATCCGAGAAGAGAAGATGCTAAAGAGCTTTTAAACTCTAAAATAAAACGTAGAGAAAGTTTTAGGCCTTTTGCCCCTTCTATTTTAGAAGAATATGTTTCTGAGTATTTTGAAAAAGATGATAAAGTTCCATTTATGGAAAAAGTCTATCCTATAAAAAAAGAAAAACATGCTGAGATACCTGCTGTAACACACGTTGATGGAACAGGCAGATTACAATCTGTAGCAAAAGGGGATAGATATTACGACTTAATTGAAAAATTTAGGCAAAAAACAGGGACTCCTATTTTATTAAACACATCATTTAATGAGAATGAGCCAATCGTTAATACACCTAAAGAAGCTCTAGCTTGTTATTTAAGAACTGATATGGATATGATTGTTCTTGAGAATTGTGTAATCTCAAGAAGCTAATGAACCCTAAAGTATCCATAGTAACTGTTTGTTATAATAGTGGAGATACTATTGAGGACACTATAAAATCTGTTCTCAACCAAAGCTATTCAAACATTGAATACATTATTATTGACGGATTATCTACTGATAATACGCTAGAAATAGTAAATAAATATCAAGATAAAATTGCTGAAGTTATTTCCGAAAAAGACAATGGACTTTATGATGCTATTAATAAAGGGATTGAATTATCCTCCGGAGAAATCGTAGCTATTTTAAATTCAGATGATCTATATCAAGACAATAAAGTAATTGAAGATGTTATTACATTATTTGAGAAAGACAGCCTAGAAACATGCTATGGCGATTTAGTATATGTAGACCGTATAGATACTTCAAAAACTATTCGCTATTGGAAATCAGGCGAATATGAAGATGGTTTATTCTTTAAAGGTTGGATGCCTCCCCACCCTACTTTTTTTGTAAAAAAGGAAGTTTATAATAAATATGGGGCCTTTAATTTAGAACTAAAATCAGCTGCAGATTATGAAATAATGCTCCGGTTTATTCATAAAAACAAAGTGAAAATTGGTTACTTACCAAGAGTAACTGTAAGAATGAGAGTTGGTGGTGTTAGCAATGTTAGTATACTAAATAGATTAAAAGCCAATAGAGAAGATAGAAAAGCATGGGAAATGAATGGGCTCAAACCTAAAGCATTTACATTGTTATTTAAACCCCTTTCAAAAATTGGTCAATTCTTAAAAAAAGAATCATAATAATTCTTTTAGTCAAATTTAGCTGAACTTTTTTTCTCTTCTTTTTTTCCAATAATTAATCCTAAGTACAATTCATGTGTGCCAGATGAATAATCTTTGATATCTGTTAGTGTAAAATCGTAAGAATAACCAAACTGAAGGTTTTTATATGCTAATCCTAGCATTGTTACTACAGACTCCTCATGTCTATAGGATAACCCTAACCAGTACTTCTTTTGGTACACTCCTTTTACATTTACATCAACTTGCATTGGTGCACCCGACACCATTTTAAACAAGAACCCTGGTACAACATCAAAATTATCACTTACATCAAATGATACTTCTCCATGAAGGAAATAATGCCTCACTAATGTATTCTGATTCTCACTAGATAAGTTATCATAAAGATTATTTTGAAATAATTGAGGAACTGAAAAACCAACCTTATATTTATCAGTATAATATAAAACACCAAAACTTAAATCAGGCGATACTGCCTTATGCTTTATGTTGCTCAACGCCATGTCATCTGGTTCATCAAACTTTAATTTAGATGTTGATATGGAATGACTAAATAACATTCCTCCTAATCCAAAAGACAAATTAGATTCATCTCCAATTTGTAAATGATAAGAATAAGAAAGTTGAATTCCTTGTTCTTTTATTGGACCTGCTTCATCATTAAAGACATACCCTCCTACTCCTATTTTTTTACCCAGTTTAGTGTGACCACTTAAAAACTGCGTTTTAGGAGAGCCTTCCAAACCTGCCCATTGAGAACGAACTGACAACGCAATTGGCATATAATCTAAACTACCTCCTACTGCTGGATTAATTAGATAATCGTTAAACATGTATTGACTTGTAAATGGTAACTGTTGAGCATAAGCTCCAGCACCTAATAATGTCAATGATATTGCTATTAATATATTTTTCATAATATCTACCTTTTATCTAATTATGTTAACTGTTCCAGAAATAGGTTCTTGTCCATCACCTAAATCAATAATATAATAATATGTTGCTGAAGGTGATTTAGCTCCGTTATAGGTTCCATCCCATGGTTCAATATAACCACTAGTGCTATACATTTTACTACCCCATCTGTTAAATATGGTAATGTTTGCATTCGGGAATTGTTCAATTCCTCTCAATACCCATGTGTCATTTTTACCATCACCGTTTGGTGAGAAAACGTTTGGAATATTAAAGCAAGTACTATTATCAATTGTTACTACAACAACATCTGTAGACATACAACCATTTGCATCATCTCCAGTTACAGTATATGTTGTAGTTATTGATGGAGATACCGTTTGAGATTGTCCATTTCCAAGACCATTATCCCAAGTATAATTAGTACCACCATTTGCAGATATAGTTGCAAATTCACTTGCACAAATAGATGTATCATTACTTGCTGTAATAGTTGGCAAAGGATTAACTGTAACAGTTATAATGTCTGTATTTGTACAACCATTCACATCTGTTCCTGTTACTGTATAGTTATTAGTTGCTGTTGGTGTAAACACTAGCCCATCTACTACTCCCATATCCCAAGTGTAACTAACAGCACCACTTCCTGTTAATGTAACTTGATCTCCAGAACAAACTGCACTGTTAGTAGCATTAGCTACTACTGTAGGGTTAGGATTTACCGTAATGAATCCAGCCATAAATAATGAATCCTGTCCTGCACTATTTACTACTACCAAAGCAACATCAAATGTTCCAGAAGAATTATAACATATATTCGTAGGGTTCTGAGCGTTTGATGTTGTAGTTGATGCTCCAAAGAAATACCAAGTATAACCTGTTGGACTACCTGTACTTAAATCTGTAAAGTCAATACAATCTCCTATACACAAAGTACTATCAGTAGAACTAAAACTCGCAACAGGTGGTGTAGCACAAACGTTAATTGTAATAAATACTGTTAACGTATCAAAACAAGTGCCTGGCGTAGTATATAATAATCCATAAGTTCCAGGAGTACTTGCACTTAAATCTATCACTCCACTTCCTCCATTAATTACTAATCCGGCTGGGGAACTTGTGAATGCTCCTCCTCCTGTTCCGGAAATAGTAGGTGTTGGATCTGGATCATTTTGACAATAACTTGCGGCAGAATAATTAAATGTAGCATCTTCTGTCGTTGCTATTGTTACTGCAACATTACTTGAATTTGGACAAGTTCCCGTTGTGGTATAAGTTACTGTATATGCTCCTGGTGTACTTGCACTTACATCTATCAATCCACTTCCTGCATTAATTACCAATCCTGCTGGAGCTGAGGTATATCCTCCACCTCCTAATCCTGTTACAGTTGGTGTAGGATCGGTATCATTCACACAATATGTTGCTGATGTATAACTAAAACTTGCATCATCTAATGCATTAATTGTTACAGCTACATTACTTGAGTTTGGACAGGTTCCTGTTGTTGTATATGTTACCGTATACGCTCCTGGTGTACTTGCACTCACATCAATCACTCCAGTTCCTCCATTAATCACTAATCCTGCTGGAGCTGAGGTAAATCCTCCACCTCCTAATCCTGTTACAGTTGGCGTAGGATCTGCATCATTCACACAATATGCTGCTGCTGAGTAACTGAAACTTGCATCATCTAATACATTGATTGTTACAGCTACGTTACTTGAGTTAGGGCATAAACCAGTAGTTGTGTACGTTACCGTATACGCTCCTGGTGTACTTGTACTTACATCAATTACTCCTGTTCCTGCATTAATCACTAATCCTGCTGGTGCAGAGGTATATCCTCCACCTCCTAATCCTGTTACAGTTGGCGTAGGATCGGTATCATTCACACAATATGCTGCTGCTGAATAACTGAAACTCGCATCATCTAAGGCATTAATTGTTACAGCTACATTACTTGAATTTGGACAAGTTCCTGTTGTGGTATATGTTACTGTATAGGCTCCTGGTGTACTCGCACTTACATCTACCAATCCACTTCCTACATTAATTACCAATCCTGCTGGAGCTGAAGTAAATCCTCCACCTCCTAATCCTGTTACAGTTGGTGTTGGATCGGTATCATTCACACAATATGCTGCTGCTGAATAGCTGAAACTTGCATCATCTGATACATTAATTGTTACAAATACTGTTAAGGTATCCTCACAACTTGCACTTGGTGTAGTATATAATACTCCGTAAGTGCCTGGAGTACTTGTACTAACATCTATCACTCCACTTCCACCATTAATACTCAAGCCTACTGGTGTACTTGTAAACGCTCCCCCTCCTGTTCCGGAGATAGTAGGTGTTGGATCTGGATCATTCTGACAATAACTAACCGCTGAATAATTAAATGTCGCATCTTCAGTCGTTGTTATTGTTATTGCTACATTACTTGAATTTGGACAAGTCCCTGTCGTGGTATAAGTTACTGTATAGGCTCCTGGTGTACTTGCACTTACATCTACCAATCCACTTCCTGCATTAATTACCAACCCTGCTGGTGCAGAGGTAAACCCACCACCACCTAATCCTGTAATAGTTGGGGTTGGATCTGGCTCAGTTTGACAATAACTAATCGTAGAATAACTGAAACTTGCATCATCTAAAGCATTAATTGTTACAGCTACATTACTTGAATTTGGACAGGTTCCTGTTGTTGTATATGTTACCGTATAGGCTCCTGGCGTACTCGTACTCACGTCTATCACTCCTGTTCCTGGATTAATCGCTAATCCTGCTGGAGCTGAGGTAAATCCTCCTCCCCCTAATCCTGTAATAGTTGGGGTTGGATCTGCATCATTCACACAATATGCTGTTGATGAATAACTAAAACTTGCATCATCTAATGCATTAATTGTTACAGCTACATTACTTGAGTTAGAGCATGAACCAATAGTTGTGTATGTTACTGTATACGCTCCTGGTGTGCTCGCACTCACATCTATCAACCCACTTCCTGCATTAATTACCAATCCTCCTGGTACAGAGGTAAATCCTCCACCACCTACCCCTGTAATTGTTGGGGTTGGATCTGTATCATTCACACAATATGCTGCTGCTGAATAACTGAAACTTGCATCATCTAACGTACTAACTGTTACAAATACAGTTAATGTGTCTTGACACCCTATTCCAGGAGTTGTATATAAGACTCCGTATGTACCTGGAGTACTTGTGCTTAAATCAATAACTCCAGTACCTCCATTAATACTCAACCCTACTGGTGAACTTGTAAATGTTCCTCCTCCAGTACCTGAGATAGTAGGTGTTGGATCTGGGTCAGTTTGACAATAACTAACCGCTGAGTAATTAAATGTCGCATCTTCATTTGGATCAATCGTAACAAATACTGTTAAAGTATCTGGACATAGTGCTCCAGGTGTAGTATAAAGAACACCATATGTACCAGGTATTGATGTACTTAAATCAATAACTCCACTTCCACCATTAATACTCAATCCTGCTGGCAAACTTGTAAAAGCACCTCCTCCAGTACCTGATATAGTTGGTGTTGGATCTAAATCATTTTGACAATAATTAGAAGCTAAATAACTAAATGTAGCGTCTTCCATAGGGTTTACTGTTATAGCAATACTATCAACCGATTGTGACTGACAAGCCCCTCCAGCAACTAAATATCCCGTATAATTACCTGCTGTTGTATATGTTACATTTTGAGTAGGTGTTATTGATGTTCCAGGTGCTCCTCCAGGGAATAGCCAATTATAAGTAGATGTATTAACAGATGTTGTTCCATCATAAACTACAGAATCTCCCTCACATATTGTAATAGTATTAGCCGTAATTACAGCTGTTGGCAATACATCAGTCATATATGGTGACATAAAGTTAGAAACATCTAATCCCCAACTTGGAGTATAATTAAACCAACCACCTCCAGCACCAGCACCATATTCTTCCCAAGCTGTTGCCGGTGGACCAGTATCTCCATCTGTATTAGAAACAATTCCTAATGAATCTCCAACACCAAAGCCATTCATTGTTAAGCCAAAATAAAAATCAGCTATACCAACATTAACTGGCGTTGCGTATAAAATTTCTATTAAGGTATTTTCTACTCCTCCTACATTTGTATTTAATGCAGTTAATGGAACAGTTACTGTACCCAAAACAGCACCTGGAGATCCTCCTGCTCCTGTCGCATCCCAAACATTGAAATCAACAGTAGCGCCATTACCTCCATCAGCAGCACTCCATAAATAAAAGATACCACCGGTTACATCTGTAAATGGTGCATGAGATGCTGCCGAAAAATATTCAGCTTTTGAAACATCTTGATAAAGTGTGTTCCAACCTGTTACATATCCACCTATTCCAGTTCCACCATAAATTGTCAATGTACCTGGTGGAGGAAAGTTTAGTGTATCACAACCTGCTGGTATTCCTGTTTCAAATTCAAAAGTAGATGAAAATGGCGCTGTACCACATCCATTATAAGCTCTTACTCTCCAGTAATAAGTTGTTGTAGATGATAAAGCCACTGAAACATATGAATTAGTTACTAAACCAACTGCATTATCAACAATAGCAGAAAATGCAACATCTGTAGCAATATCTATATCATACAAAACACCTGCTCCTGCAGCTACAGTCCAAGAGAAAGCAACTGGCATTGGAACTCCTGTTACCAAGTTTGCAGGAGTAGTTAAGGTTACTGCACTAGGTGCAGGGTCAGAAACTATTAACGTAATAATAATTGATTTTGGACCTGAAGTACTTACTCCAGAAATAGTTATCGGATAAGAACCTGGTACTACTGCACCAGTTCCAGAAATAGTTAATGTAGAAGTTCCTACTGGTACTACTGGATTAGTTCCAAAAGTTGCTGTAGCACCTGCCGGAACACCTGAAGCTGACAGTGTAACTGGATCTATATAAGCTCCTATTGCCCCTACATTAATCGTATATATTGCATCAGCTGGTGGGCAAACTGTTACACTCGATGGTGTTGATGATAATGTGTAATCAAACGTAGAAGCTATAATTGTAAATACATTATCAGAAATATCAAAGAAAGTTCCATTAGAACAAATCACCATAATTACAGCTGTTGTAGTTGGTGTATTTGGAACAGTTACTGGCTGACTCCCATCATTTGGAACTCCTGCAGCCAATAATGTTGGAAACGTTACACCTCCATCAATAGATAAATAAATATCAACATTTGCACAAGCAACTGCTCCTCCAGCAGTACCAGCAACATTCCATGTTACAGTTTCAGAAGTAGCTCCAGTCCAAGTAATTCCTGCCGCACTCGGATAAGTTATAACAAAAGGACCTGAACTTGCATCAACAGTAACAGTAACATCTTCAACAGCAATACACCCAACTTCAGGTAAAGGACCCGCATTATCTCTTACAGTTACTCTAAAATTCATTGTTCTATTTACAGAAGATAACACTTCCCAAATAAATGGTCCACCCGCCATTAAATCAGCAAGGTTTGGAAAATATCTTGTCGGACTAATTAAAGGGCTGATTGATCTAAAGTTTGGACCGCCTGTAGAAGTAGCAACTGGTGGTTGAATTGAAGTTTGGTTATCCATTTGTTCCCAGCAGTAAGACAATACATTTGCTGCATTAAGATCTGTTGCTATTGCTGTTAAGGCAAAAGGTGTACTAGCTGGAATTGTTATATTCCCATTTGTTCCTGTTATTGTAGGATTCGCATTTACCACTGGAGTTGTTACAGCACAAGACCCTCCAAAACCACTAATGTAATTTGACATTTCTTCAACACTTACTCCATGGAAATGATCATCACTATTACTTTGAACGTTTGGAGCACAAATACCAGCGTAGCCCATTATACTTGAAGCACTACCTGGCTCCATAGCAGTTGCATTATTTCTATTACAGTTATTATTTTGAGTGTGGTTTGCACCCCATTGATGTCCCATTTCATGAGCCACATAATCAATATCAAATGGATCATTAATTGGTGCTCCACTCCCTGTAACACCTCTTGCTTTATTTCCTGTACAAGGAGAAAATAATTGGGCTAACCCTCCACTATTGGTTCCAAACACATGGCCTATATCATAATTCCCAGCTCCAATTGCTGCATCTGTACTTACTTGATTTTGGTTTATCATAGCTCCTGGATTACCATTTGTAAATGGATCTGATCCTGCATTTGTATAAACAATAAGGTTATTATTAGGAATAAAAGTCATTGTAATTTGAGCATCTCTTTCAAATACTCCGTTTACTCTATTCATTGTTATAACCTGTGCTGCTAGAGCCAAAGCAACTGTCCCCCCATGAAATGTAGTGTATTCTCCAGTAGCTGAAACTGCTAAACGATAAGTTCTCAAATCACAAGTTCCAATAATTTTCATCCCATTCTGATTGATATTATTCATTATGGATTTAGCTTGCCCTTCTACTCCACAATCTATTGTTTGAGTTGTTGTAAAGTCTTTTTTATAATAAACCAAATAGTTATTCATATCACCTTTTGAGTAAGGATCAATAAAAAAAGTATTTCTAGAAACAGACATTACCATTGCATGGAAGCCATGAGGAGTAACATCAATCTTAGCAAACTCACCAGGATTATCAATGTTAATAGCATCGTACGTTCTTATCTCTGGATATTTTACTTCTAAACCAGGAGACATTGTTGTGTTTTTATAAACCATGTATTTTGAAGTGCCACCATCTGGATCAGGTAATTCTATAATAACAGCTTGTGCTTGATTATTAACCGTTCTCAAAACAGCATTAGATAATTCAGATTTTAAATCATTTAAAGCTAGTTCAACAGTTTTGTACTTTAGAGGAATAATCTGTCTATCTCCTACAACAATAATAGATGCTTCATTTTTTTTGGACCATAATTCAGATTCAAAAACTGGTGTATTTATAGTTATTGAATTATTCAGTAAAACAGTATTAGCTCCAGTATTATTTATTGGAGTGTTATTTATCTGTTTACCTTGAATATCTTTTGGAATTATTGTCGCACCATTATTATATTGAATGGTGTTTTGTGCAAATAGAAATTGTGCAAATAAAAATAGTATAACAACTAGATTGAGCTTCTTCATATTGTTCTGGAATAAAGTTAGTGACTAATTTTAGACGATTACGCCTATTAAATAGTTGCTTAAAAATAACAATTTAGGCAACTTTATTTCATTATTTAACATTAAAAATCCCTGTATTCTTGGAAAGATGATAGATAATAACGGAGACCTTTCACTCTCAATTAAATGTGATGATATTTTTCTCCCTTTAAAATTGTAAAAGAGCGATAAATTTGTTCGGTAAAAAATAGACGCACCATTTGATGAGAAAAAGTCATTTGAGATAATGCAATTTTCGCATTGGATTGAGCATAAACCTCATCTGAGAAACCAAAAGGGCCTCCTATTACAAAAGTTAAATCCATTCCTGTATTCATTCTTTTTTGAATAAATTGAGAGAAACCAGTCGAATTATACTCTTTACCGTTTTCATCTAACAGCACTACAAATTCTGATTTAGAAATTAATTTAAGAATTTCTTTACCTTCTGCTTCCTTTTGTAAAGCTGTATTTTGTTTCTTTCCCATCTTAGCATCTGGGATTTCTTTAAACTCAAAACTGATGTAATGCTTTAACCTTGAAGTATATTTATTAATACCCTCCTTTAAATAAGCTTCATCTGTTTTTCCTATTGTAATTAATTTGATTTTCACATCGCTAATTTAAAAATTATTACCTTTGACTAAGATTTTAGCTTTACAATTATTCACTCAATAAAAGTGGCTTGATAATTGTTAAGATTAGGCAAAAACTAAGAAATGAAAAAATTACTTATTGGAATATTTTTAACCCTTACGTTAGTTGTAAACGCTACACCTATTTCTGATAGCCTAGCATCAGCTTTTAAAACAGGTAACTCAACCGAAATATCTAAATATTTTGGCAGCTCTGTTGATTTAAGCATCCCTAACAACGAAGGAGTTTACAGTAATACACAAGCTAAACTAATCTTAAAAACTTTTTTCCAAAATAATAAACCTTCAGATTTTACAGTAGTACATAATGGTGATTCTAAAAACAATTCGCACTATTCTATTGGAAATTTAAAAACAGCTAAAGGTGTATTCAGAACTTATATTCTTTATAAAGAGGAAAATAAAAAAGTTACTATTCTAGAATTAAAAATAGAATCTGACGAATAAAACTCATTACCTTTTTTTGATTACTTATTTTTGTAAAAAAGCAATTGCTTTATTATGGATTATATTGATGAATTAATAGATATTGCCATTAAAGAAGATATTGGTGATGGTGATCATACCTCCCTTTCTTGTATTCCAGAAAATGCTGTAGGAAAAGCTCACCTTTTAGTAAAAGAAAAAGGAATTATTGCAGGCGTAGATTTAGCAGTAAAGATCTTTCATAAAATAGATTCAAATTTAATTTTTGATAAAAAATTAAATGATGGAGACTCTGTTAATATTGGAGATATTGTTTTTACTATTGAAGGATCAAGTCAATCTATTTTACAAGCAGAGCGTTTGGTATTAAACTTTATGCAACGAATGAGCGGAATTGCATCCAACACCAGTAGCTACGTTAAGTTATTAGGAGGGTTAAACACCAAAATATTAGATACTCGAAAAACTACTCCTGGACTTAGAGCCATAGAAAAAATGGCAGTTAAAATTGGAGGAGGAGTAAATCATAGAATGGGATTGTATGACATGATTATGATAAAAGATAACCATGTTGATTATGCTGGAGGAATTGCAGCTGCCATTACCTCAACTCAAGAATACCTCAATAAAAACAACAAGCAATTGAAGATAGAGGTTGAAGCCAGAAACCTCACTGAACTTGATGAAATAATAGCTATTGGAGGAATTCATAGAATTATGTTGGATAACTTTTCATTTGAGGATATGCGAACTGCAGTCAAGTTAATTGATGGAAAATACGAAACTGAAGCTTCAGGCGGAATTACAGAAAAAACGATAAGAGAATATGCTGAATGTGGTGTAGATTATATTTCTGTTGGTGCATTAACTCATCAAATAAATAGTATTGATTTAAGCTTAAAAGCCATTTAAATTTTGAATAAATACATCAAAAAAATAGTAGACACCCAAATAATTCAAATTCCTTTAAATTTATCTAAAAAGATTGTTATTCCAGGGTTTGATGGTTTGTCTTTATATGAAGTATTAAGTTTTTTTATTGAAGGTCTTCAGAAAAATTCATTAACAACCAGAGCCTCATCTTTAGCTTTCAGGTTTTTCTTAGCATTATTTCCTACCATCATATTTATTTTTGCATTAATCCCCTATATCCCAATAGACAATTTTCAAGAAGAATTGCTAATGCTTATTCAAAGTGTTTTGCCTTCAGATGCTTACGAATTAACCAATGATACAATTAATGACTTAATTCAGGATAAGGACGGAAGCCTCTTGTCTTTTGGGTTTTTATTTGCGTTTTATTTAGCTAGTAATGGCATAAATTCAATGATTATAGCTTTTAACGATAGTTACCATTCGCTTAAAAAAGCAAGTTTTATACAAACAAGATTACGATCTATACTGCTTCTTTTTATCATTATTTTTTTAATGATTACAGCAATAGGTGCTATTGTATTTAGTAGCTCTATTACAAATTACCTAATATCAAATAATTACATTTCAAACAACTATATTGTATACATTCTTAAAGCAATTAAGTTTATTGTTTTATTGCTTGTATTCTTTTTAGGAATTTCTTCCATCTATTATTTTGGAAACACTAGGAGTAAGAAGTTTAGATTTATCTCTGCTGGTTCTACTTTAGCAACCTTATTAAGTATTTCACTTTCTACTGGGTTTGCATATTATGTAAACAATTTTGATACCTATAATAAAGTTTATGGGTCAATTGGCACGCTTATGGTTATTATGTTGTGGCTATATTTTAATTCCTTAGTTTTGCTCATAGGGTTTGAACTAAATGCAAGTATTAGCCACGCAAAAGAAGAAAAACTAAAACAAGACACATGAAAAATTTAATCATACTACTTATAGTTACCTTAACACAGGTTGGAATTGCAACTGCTCAAAAAACAGTTGGTGGAGTTCCAATGCCTAAAAAACAAATGATAGGAAAAACCATCCTTACTTTAAATGGTGCTGGAGTTCGTGAAAAGTTTTTTATGGACATGTATGCTTGTGGCCTTTACCTTAAAAAAAGCACACATGATGCATCAGAAGTTATTGAAGGTGATACTCATGCTGCGCTTAAAATCCACATCGTATCAGGATTAATTACCAGTAAAAAAATGACAGATGCTGTAGAAGATGGTTTTAAAAATGCTACAGGAGGAAAAACGAAAGCAATCCGAAAAGAAATTGATGCCTTTAAAGCTGTTTTTTCTAACCAAGAAATACAAAAAGGAGATGTTTACGACATTATATATGTTCCAGGTAGAGGAACTTTAATTTTTAAAAACGGAAAAATACAACCAATTATTAAAGGCTTAGCATTTAAAAAAGCGCTGTTTGGAATATGGTTATGTAATAAACCTGCCGATAAAAATTTGAAAAAAGAACTGTTGGGTAACTAAAACTTACTGCTTCACTATTTTTTCCTCAGTTCTCCGCTTCCTGTATGTACACTTACAATAACATTAGGACTTCCATAATAATCGATATTACCGATATAGGTAAGCTCAACCAATAAGTTGTTAATTGCCCTAACAATTATATCTCCAGACCCCGCATTATTGACATGAACATTATTCGCACTTATATTATTAAGGTACTGCCAGCCTTGTCTGCCCGAGTATGCATATAGATTATTAGTAGTGCCAGTTAACGTAATGTCTGCTGGTCCAGTATGTTGTATTATCGAAACATTAGTTGAGTTTAAATCTAAATTAATACTCCCCGTTCCATTTCTCGTTTCAAACGTAAAATCCGAATAATTAAGTGTGTTAGAACTGGTAATTATTCCTTGTCCTGTATAATCTATGTTAGTAAGATTTGGCAACGAAACATACACAACTATTGGTGTATCATAATTCCTAAGCATACTACACTTATTATCGCTCGAAAGAGATAGTTCTCCATCAGAAATATCAGTATTAATAAAAGGAATTAAATTTTCTCCAGCTTCAATTCTTAAGCTTGGCTCATTGCTATAAGTAATTACGATATCAATGTTATCTTTTGTTTTTATAGAAGTAACATCTGATGAGATTACACGTTGCTCGGTAATTATTTTCCCTGTTCCTTTTAAGCAAGCAGAATCTTTTCGGCACGACAAGAGTCCTACTGAAAGAAATACAATAAACAGAATTTGATATTTTCCTTTTAACAACATCTAATTAAAAATTATAACCTACTCCATACTCTATAAAATCAGCTACTGCAAAATGAGTTTTCATACTCAAATTTATAAACACCTTATCAGTAACATTAAATCGTGTTACAAACCTATTATAGATATCTCCATTGCCTTTGTACTTTGAAAAAACATAGCCTCCCATCTCTATTAAAAAAGAGACTCTACCAAAATCGAAAGAATAAATCCCAACCAAACCAACTCTAAAATCATCCAAATCACTAGGTGTTGAACTTTTGTCTTCAGCTATTAAATTAGATAATGACGTATTATAAAATACATCTGCTCCAAACCCAAATGAACTTTTTTGTGCTCGAGTTTTTATAAGATTAAAGGAGTATGAAGAAACAAAGTATTTTGGACCATCAACTAATAGAATCTCTTTTACACCAACACCAAACATCACTTTTTTAGTCCATTTATGAGGCCTTTCAGTTATATCATTTACTATATGTTTTTTCTTCTCACCAAAATTATAAGCTAAACCAGTATTTAATGAAAAGTTATTTAACCCTAAGTTTGGTCTAGAGTATGATCCATTAGAAAAATGGATTAAAGAAACTCCTGCAGATGTACTAAAAGCATTACTTAACTTAATAGCCCAACCCATATTTACATAAATTATAGCATTATAGTGAGATCCGATAGTAATGTTTTTATAGTTAGTTTCTCTATTAAAAGGTTTTTCGATGTACCCTAAACCATACCCTATCTTTATTCGCAAATTGAGTTTCCGCTTATTTAGAGGGATTTCTATGTACGGAAAAATACCATACCCCATACCCAATTCTCTCTCATTACCTAAATTTACAGCTAAAGCAGAAACTCCCATTTTAGGGTAATTGTATAATTGCTGCCATTCTTTTTTACCTGTTGTAGATTTGTAAAAAGAGATCTCATACGCTTGGGTATGTCCCTCAATTACTTCATTAACCAATGGCCTATGTGGTAAAATTGCTCCAGTATGAAATGTTGCTTTCACACCTACAGTAGATTCCTCTTTTTGTGAAAAACCTTTCACAAAAAGTAAAACACAAAAGATTAATAACAGACAATTATGGTGTACTTTTATCACAAAACAAATTTAGAATAAAAATTGGCTGTTACAATGAATGAAAAATTAGTTGCTTTTGAAAGGTTATTAAATATTATGGATGAGTTAAGGGAAAAGTGCCCTTGGGACAAAAAACAGACCATGCAAAGCTTAAGGCATTTAACTATAGAGGAAACCTATGAATTAACTGAAGCCATTATAGAAAATGATTTAGATGAAGTTAAAGAAGAGTTAGGAGATCTTATGCTGCATCTTGTTTTTTATGCCAAAATAGCATCAGAAACCAACACTTTTGATATTGCTGATGTCCTCAATTCTATTTGTGAAAAATTAATTCACCGTCACCCACACATTTATGGTGATGTTGAAGTGGCAGATGAAGAAGAAGTAAAAGCCAATTGGGAAAAACTAAAATTAAAAGAAGGAAAGAAATCTGTTTTAGAAGGTGTTCCAAAAGCTCTTCCAGCTTTAATTAAAGCAATTAGAATACAAGATAAAGCCCGAGGAATTGGTTTTGATTGGGACAACAAAGAGCAAGTTTGGGATAAGGTTAATGAAGAGATAGATGAATTTAAAGTAGAGGTAGCAGCTAAAAGTGATAAAATTGAAGATGAATTTGGAGACGTACTATTTTCATTAATCAATTATGGAAGGTTTTTAAACCTTAATCCAGAAGACGCTTTAGAAAAAACAAATAAAAAATTCATTAAACGATTTCAATATATGGAGTCTGAAACAAAAAAGGAAGGGAAAGAATTAAGCGATATGTCGCTAGAAGAAATGGATGTTTATTGGAATAAAGCCAAGAAATTATAATAACTCATTTTATCTCATTATTTTTAGCTTCGCAATTTTAGATATAGACTATGGACAATTTATTAGTAAAAAATTCATTAAAACACATTGGTTCAATCTTCCTAATGTTTGTATTGTGTGTTATTTATTTCTATCCAGAAACACAAGGAAAAAAAATACCAAGTCATGATGGTGTAAGTGCTGTTGCCAACTCTAGAGAATACAGAGATTTTCAAGAAAAAGGAGAAACTATTTTATGGAGTAGTCGTGTTTTTTCGGGCATGCCTTTATTTCAAATTGCCTACAATGTTAAATCTAATTTAGTTCGAAAAGTAGAGTTGTACCGAAAAACAATGGGTATAAATATGAGCATGATGTTCGCTCTAATGCTAGGACTGTACATTTGCCTCAGTCTTTTTGGTTTGCGGTATGAGCTTAGTTTAATTGGCGCCATAGGCTTTGGTCTATCCACTTGGTTTATGCTCTCTGTAGAAGCCAGTCATTCCACTAAGTTGTTCACTATATCATACATTCCACCTTTAATAGCTTCCATTTATTACGCCTATAGAAAACAGCTTTTACTGGGAGGAATTTTAACCAGTCTGTTTTTATGTTTAGCCATTGCAGCTAACCATATTCAAATTGTATATTATTCAATGTTTTTCATTTTTATAATTGCTGTTTTTGAGTTTGCACATTGTTTTCAGACAAAGGAAATTAGTGGTTTTTTCAAAAAATCAGCCATCCTTGTTGCCTTTGGTATTTTAGGAATACTTCCAAACACCACTTTATTATGGACCACTTATGATTATGCAGAAGAGACCACTCGTTCTGGGAATTCAGAACTAAATAAAGGTGGAGAAGAAGCAAAATCTAAAGGTGCAGGATTCGATTATTCAATGAGATGGAGTTATGGTAAAGAAGAATCTTTTAACTTTTTAATACCTGGATTTGGTGGTGGTGGATTAACCTTAGATGAGGGCACTGCTACTTACGAAGAATTCAGACAAAAAGGAATGAATAAAAACCAAGCATTAAATAGTTTAAAAGGAGTCTATAATTATTATGCTGGACCTGATGGAAATACTGGACCGACCTATTTAGGTGCTGTTCTATTATTCTTATTCCTTCTTTTATTCTTTATCGAAAAAAGTAAAATAAAATGGATGCTCCTTTCCGTTATCATATTAACAGTAATGTTCTCATGGGGTAAAAACTTTTTAATCCTTAATGAATTTTTCTTTAACCACTTCCCTATGTTCAACAAATTTAGAACACCATCAATGTGGTTATCTATGACCATTATCTGTGTTAGCATTGGAGCAATGTTTACTCTTAAAAACTTATTTGAGGGTACTTATGATAAAGACAAATTAAAAAAAGGACTATTTGCTGTTGGAGGGTTTTTAGGAGTGATTTTATTGTACTTTTTATTAATGGGCTCTGGGATGGATTTTACAAGCTTGGCAGATGCTAATTTAGAAAAAGCTGGATTTCCAATAGATACTATAATACAAGACAGAATAGATGCTGTACAAAGTGATGTAATTAGAAGTTTTATTTTAATTGCTTTAGCTTTTGGAACAATATGGTTAATGGCCTTTAAAAATCTTAAAAACACGAGTTTAGCATTTTTAATTTTTGGTGTTTTAATTCTAGTTGATATGTGGTCTGTTGGCAAAAGATTTATGAATGAAGATGATTTTGCAAAGCATAAAAATTATGACAACATGGTACCAACTACAACTGCCGATAATCAGGTAAAAGTTGATACTGATGCTAGTTATCGAGTTTTTAATGTTACCGGACAAAGTGGTCCATTTAATGATGCTATTACTTCTTATCATCATCAATCTATTGGTGGATACTCTTCTGTAAAGTTATACCGTTATCAAGATTTGATTGAGAATCAACTTTCTAAAAACAACATGAACGTAATAAACATGTTAAATACAAAGTATTTTATTACTGGACAACAAGGGCAAGCTAGTACAGAAATGGTTCAACAAAACCCAGGAGCTTTAGGAAACTGTTGGTTTATAAATGAAATACAATGGGCAAAAAATGCTGATGAAGAAATGGCTGCTTTAACTGATTTTAATCCTTCAACAACAGTTATAATTGATGAGCGATTCAAAAATCAAGTTGGAAGTTTAAACATCACACCAAACCCGCAAAACAAAATAGAGTTAACTTCTTTTCATCCGGATAAAATGGGGTATACTAGTAATTCAACTGGAGAGCAATTCGCAGTTTTCTCTGAAGTTTGGTACAAAGGAAATAAAGATTGGAAAGTAACTATAGACGGAAAAGAAGCAGAAATGATTCGAGTAAATTATTTATTACGTGGATTAAAAATCCCCGCTGGGAACCATAAAGTAGAGTTTACATTTCATCCAACTGCACATTATACAGGAAATATAATTACTACAGCTTCTTCTATTTTATTAATCCTTCTTTTACTGGGATTACTCGGTTTGCATTTCAAGAATAGTAAGAATAAAGAGTTAGTTCAAGAAGATTAATCAATATAGGTCTTTAAGAAATATTTTAAGAGTCTAAATCAATTTAGATTAGGATTACAAGAATACACCTCTAAAATGCTTCTACCCTTAGCATAAATTTCATACCTTAGTGGGCAACTAAAAATCGCCTTCTTATGAAATTATTTGACTTTAATGTTAGCAATAGCAGAAGTACGCTGACCCTTTGTTTAGCCTTATTTATCATTACTTTAATTCCAATGCATGCTGTAGCACAGCTTGATGTGGAACATTACATACCACCTGTATTTGGCAGGGAAGATCTCGGGACTCACTTTGTAGTATTGAGTACTCCTGCTCCTACCCCATTTGTCGTAACCATTACTGATGGTTCTGGTAATGTAATTGCAACTCCTTTAATTTCGAGTGCAGCTTCTAGTTCTATCTATTTAGGAGCAGGAACGGCTACCGAATTTTTAGTAACTGAGGCTGAATTGAATACCATCATGGTTGGCGAAGGATTGATACTTACAGCTCCAGAACCGTTTTATGTGAATATTAGGGTTTTTGCTAACCCTCAGGGTGGGTCTCTTACTTCAAAAGGGGCAAAAGCAGCATTTGGAAAGGATTTTTGGACCGGACATATGTTTGGACATAATTTTCATGATTTTAGAAAAAGTCATGGATTTGGAATTATGGCAACAGAAAACAACACTACTGTTAACATTACAGATATTAATACTGGCGTAATATTTAGAGGCACAACACCAGTTGGTGCCCCCCTTACTACACCAAGTGTTACCATAGTTTTAAATGCCGGTGAGACTTATGTCATGGCTGCATTTATGGATGAGCCTAGTCAAACCAATAATACCAATGGAGTAAATGGTACTCATATAACAGCTGATAAAAATATAGTTGTTAACTGCGCAAGTTGGTTAGCTGGTAACGGACTTTCTGGTGTAACTCCAGATCAAGGTAGAGATTTAGGAATAGATCAAATCGTTCCTGTTGAAAATGTTGGTGATGAATATGTTTTAATTAAAGGAGAAGGAATTGACAATGAAAAAACTATTATTGTGGCAACCGCAGCTAATACGGATATTTTTATTGATGGAAACCCTGTCGCTATTACAACATTAGCTAATCCTGGTGATTTTTATGTACTTGATGGATCTGTCTTTTCTGTAAATGACAACCTTTATTTAACTTCTACTAGTCCAGTTTATCTATATCAAATGACCAATGGTGGTGATGCTGCCACATATGATAATGAAAGGCAAAACGGATTAATGTTTTTACCGCCTGTAGGTTGTTCTGGAGGTAAAAGTGTATTCCTACCAAATGTAGATTCCATTGGAACTGCTTTTATCAATATAATTGCAGATGCTGGAGCAAACGTTTATGTTAATGCTGTACTTCAAGGAGGTGGAGATCCAATAGTTGGAACATCTAACTATGTTACCTATAAGTTAACAAGTGGCTATACTGGAGATGTAACTGTTACAAGTGATAAATTAATTAGGGTTGCGTTAATTAATCTTAGTGGTAATATTGGTGCCGCTGGATACTTTTCTGGTTTTACAAAAGATTTTAATGTACAAACAAACACAGTAAATGGAAACAACATTGCGTTGGAAGGGTGTATCAACGCAAGCTTTACTTTTGGTATAGATGCCCCTGCAGCTATTCCTACTGTTATTACTTATCAAATTTGGGGTACTGCAACAAACGGAGTTGATTACACTTACATTGACACTACAGTAACTATACCAGCAGGACAAACTCAAGCAACAATTATAATTAATTCTATCCAAGATGGGATTACTGAAGGGCAAGAATCAATCTTTATTGTTTACCAACCAGATTTGTGTTCTCCTCTTGATACTGCTTTCTTATTTATTGATGATGCGCAACCTATTGTATTTACTCTTAACGAAACAGACTTAAATTGTTTCAATGATAGTACTGGTCAAATTTTAGTTAATGCCAGTGGGGGATTCCCACCATACACTTATCAAGTCACATACCCACAAGGAAATCAAACAAATGACACATTGAAACCTATTACAGGTTTACCTGCCGGAACATATACAGTTCAAGTTTTCGATATTTGTGGTTGTAAGGCTGATGCTTTAGTTATTGGTGGAGTCTTTGATGCCGACACGACTTTCCTACCTGATGGAAGTGGTGTAACCTATACTACTCAAATTCCAATAGCAGGGTTTGGACCAGGAGAAACGGTTGATAGTTTATCTCAAATACTTCAGATTTGTGCAACAATGGAACATTCTTATCTAGGAGATTTAGAACTTAAAATAACTTCTCCTACCGGTCAAATATGTGTTTTAAAAGAACAAAATGGAGGAGGTTCTTGTGATTTAGGTGAGCCTATTGCTACTGGCCCAGTTGATGGAGCAGCAGGTTCATTAATTACTACTCCAGGAACTGGATACCAATATTGTTGGAATTCAAATCCTACCTATGTTACCATGGTAGGAGAATCAAATAACTTTACTCGAAACTATACTGATGCAACTGGTAATAATTACACCGATCAATATCTACCCGCAGGTTCATATCAGTCATTTGACCCTTTATCTAATTTGCTTGGCTCTCTGATGAATGGTAACTGGACCTTAGATATTACTGATCAATTTGCCCTAGATAACGGATATGTTTTTGAATGGAACGTAAGTTTAGTTGGTTCAGCTCCAGATACCTTAGTTGTAATAAATGAGCCAGATTCTATTCAAATGAATGGATTTATTACTCAAGCACAATGTGGTGGTAATGATGGAGCTATTAATTTAACTGTTAGTGGTGCTTTTCCTCCGTTTACTTTCTTATGGAGCAATGGAGCTACAACCGAAGATATTTCTAATTTATCAGCTGGTAATTATACAGTAATTGTAACTGACACTACTGGATGTTCTGATTCAATCACTTTTAACTTGAACAACATTAGTAGTATGAACATTATATACACTGTTACACAAGTTAATTGTGCTGGTGGTAATAATGGAGCTATTGATGTAACACCTTCTGGTGGAACTTTACCTTATACATTCTCTTGGAATAATGGAGCATCTACTGAAGATATTAACACGCTTACAGCTGGAACTTATATTATAACTATAACGGATGCTGCTGGTTGTCAATTCTCTGATAACATATCTGTCGGAACGCTACCTCCTATCGTAATTACATTAAATAATTCAGACAATGAATATTGCGGGCAAGTAAATGGCTCAATAGACATTAACGTATCTGGTGGGTCAGGTTCATATGGTTATGCTTGGGATAATGGATCAAGTATCCAAGATTTAACAAATATTGCTGGCGGAACTTATGAAGTTACTGTAACTGATGCAAATGGCTGTCAAGCTGTTCAAACTTTTAGCATTATTAATGATGTTTCTAATTGTAGTGCTTATTGTTTCTTAACTGTGAACTATACTATCACTGATGAAAATTGTGGTGATGGAACTGGAGCTATTGATGTAACCGTTAATCAAGCTACTCAACCTTACATTGTTTCTTGGAATACTGGCCCAACTACCGAAGATATCTCAGGATTATCAGCCGGAACTTATACCATTACAGTTACAGATGCAAATCAATGTGTTCAAATAGTTAACATCACTGTTGGAAACAACACAGGTAATCTTACTATTTCATCTAACCAATTAAGCAATGAAAATTGTGGGAATTCTGATGGATCTATTGACATAACTGTTTCTGGTGGAACATTACCATATACATTCTTATGGGATAATGGAGCTACAACTGAAGATCTCTCTAATCTTGCTGCAGGTAATTATACCATAACCATAACAGATGGAAATGGATGTACATTTAACACTACCTATACTATTTTCAATAATACTGGAAATCTTGCGGCAAGTGCAGTAATAACAAATGAAGCTTGCGGAAACAGTGCTGGTACAATTAACCTTACAGTAACTGGTAATGCTGGAGCACTATCTTTCCTATGGAGTAATGGTGCAACAACTGAAGATTTAACCAACTTATCTGCTGGTTTATACTCTTGTACAATTACTGATGCTAATGGATGTGTTTTAGTAACTCCAGGATATAATTTGATTAATGAGTCTAGTACATTACTATTAAGCAACGTTAGTATAACTAATGAAAATTGTAATAATGGACAAGGTGATATCGACATTACAATTCAAGGCGGAACTCCTCCAATAACATATTTATGGAATACTGGAGCAACAACTGAAGATATCTCTGGATTATCTGCTGGAACTTATTCATGTACAATTACAGATGCAAATGGTTGTTCCGTTCAAACTGGAACTCTTAACTTATTTAATTCACCTGGTACATTAAGTGTTACCACTGATTTTGTTACTGATGAAATTTGCGGGAATGGTGCAGGTGCAATTTTTGTAACAACAACTGGAGGAACATCTCCAATTACTTATTCTTGGGATAACGGATCAACATCAGAAGACATTTCTGGCTTAATTGCGGGAACATACATATTAACTGTGACTGATGCTAATGGATGTATTTACAATCATAATGAAACTGTTGCTAATACAGCTGGAACTTTACAATTAGACAATGCCATTGTAACAGATGAAAACTGTAATGATGGTGCTGGTTCTATTGATATATTTTTAAGTGGAGGAACTACTCCTTACACTTATACTTGGTCTAATGGAGCTTCAACTGAAGATATCTCTTCACTCTCTGCTGGAAATTATAGTGTAACTGTTACCGATGCAAATGGATGTCAAGTAAATGGAAACTACACTATTATAAACAACACTGGAAACTTAGCGGTGAGCTTTATCGGAACTGCTGAGAATTGTTCTAACGGTGCTGGAGCAATAGATTTAACTGTAACTGGAGGAACAGGTCCTTATACATTCTTATGGAATACTGGCCCAACAACTGAAGATTTAACTGGTATTTCTGGTGGAACTTATTCTTGTATAGTTACAGATAATGCAGGGTGTACAGTATTAACAGGAAACATTGTTATTAGTAATAATCCTGGTTCATTAGTAGTAACTAATGTTACAACGGATGAATCTTGTGGAGATGCTTCAGGTACAATTACATTATCTGCTTCTGGTGGTGCAATTCCTTACAATTATGTATGGACTCCAAACGTAAGTTCTGGACCAAATGCAACTGGTTTATCAGCAGGAATGTATATCTATTCTGTAACCGATGTTAACGGTTGTATGATAACTGACTCTGCAGAAATATTTAATAACACAGGTTCACTTTCATTAGATAGTATTAATGTAACAGATGAAATGTGTGGTGATGGTGCTGGAGCAATTAACATAGCCATTTCTGGTGGTACTGCTCCAATTACATTCTCTTGGAGTAATGGCCCAACAACAGAAGATATTTCTGGGTTAACTGCAGGAACATATTCTTGTACTATTACAGATGGTAACGGTTGTTCTATTAATACTGGAAACATCAATGTTTCAAATAATTCTGGAACATTAGCGATTAGTAATATTTTAATTATAGATGAAGCTTGTGGTAATAGTCTAGGAGGTATTAACATTACTATTATTGGTGGAGTTACTCCTTACACTTTCTTATGGAGTAATGGTGCAACAACTGAAGATTTATTAACTGGGTTGTCTGCTGGAAACTATACATGTGATGTTACTGATGCTGCTGGATGTACAATCCAGGTTCAAGCAACTGTACAAAACACTCAAGGTTCATTATATACAATTTCAAACATTGTTACTGATGAAAGTTGCAGTACAGGAAATGGAGCTATTAATTTAAATCCTCTTGGAGGAACAACTCCTTACTCTTTTGTTTGGAGTAATGGTGCAACAACTGAAGATGTTACTGGATTAAGTGCTGGTAATTACACAGTAACAATTACAGATGCAGGTGGCTGTACATTAATTGAAAACTTTACGATAACAAATAATGGCGCTAATATCCTTATCAGTATTGTTACTATTGATGATGAGATGTGTGGAAATAGTGCTGGTGGAATAGACATTACGGTTCAAGGAGGTACTTCTCCATTTACTTACAATTGGAGTAATGGTAGCTCATTACAAGACCTTGTTGGGGTTATAGCAGGAAACTATACAGTAACGGTAACTGATGTTAATGGATGTTCTACAAATGGTGCATTTACCATTAATGAAAACACCGGATCATTAGCTATTGATTCTTTTACTGTAACAGATGAGATTTGTGGAGCTGGAGCTGGAGCTATTGATGTAACATTAGCTTCTTCTACTAACCCATGTTGTTCTTATACATTAAATATGTATGATGCAAACAATAATGGTTGGGGAGGAAATCCTATACCAGAAGTTCAAGTTTATATTAATGGAACTCCTATTGGAACATACACCGTACCTGTTGGTGCTGGGAACAGTATTCAAACAGAGTTAATCTCTGTATGCACCGGAGACTTAATAGCTGTTGAATATCTTCCTGGAGGATTTAATGCAAACAACTCCTATGATTTATTAGATGCATCTGGTTCACTACTTTTTGCTGACGGACCAAATCCAACAGGACCTGGTATTGCATTTTCAACTGTAGCAAGTTGTCCTTCAACTACTCCAGTAGTTACTTACTCCTGGTCAAATGGAGCTACAACTGAAGACATCTCTGGATTAAATGCTGGAACTTACACAGTAACTATTACAGATGCTAACGGATGTACTGTTGATTCTACTGGAACTGTTCAGAATATTACTGGTGGATTTACTGCAACATTAACCTCAACAACTGACGAAAATTGTGGTGACACAACAGGTACAGTCGACATTACAGTATCTGGAGGTACACTTCCTTATACTTTTGTTTGGGATAATGGTGCATCTACAGAAGATTTAACTAACCTTTCTGCAGGAACATATAATGTTATTGTTACAGATGGAGCTGGATGTTCAACCAACCTTAGTGCAACAATTAATAACATTACCGGAACATTAGTTATTACCAATGCAGTAACCAATGATGAAAATTGTGGTGATGGGGCTGGATTTATAGATATTACTGTTAATGGAACCAATACTCCTTTCACTTATTTATGGTCAAATGGAGCAATCACTCAAGATTTATCTGGATTATCTGCAGGGTCTTATACAGTTACTATTACAGATGCGAGTGGATGTATGATTGTTCAAAACTACATCATCAATAACAACAGTGCAGGATTAACTACTGCCATTACAATAAATGATGAAAATTGTAGTAATTCTGATGGTAACATTACTGCTACAGTAAGTGGTGGTCTTGCACCATATACAATAACTTGGACTGGAGGTACTCCAACTAGTTGTTGTATTTATACCTTAGATATGCAAGATCAAGGAAACAGTTGGAATGGAGCTTCTGTAGATGTTCTTGTAAATGGTATTAATGTCGGAAACTTTACCGTTTTTGGTGGTGGAGCAAATACAGAAACATTTAGTGTTTGTACAGGAGATAATATAGAATTATTATGGAATGTTGGTGGATTTGATAATGAAGTTTCGTTTGATTTATTGGATGGTGTTGGAGCTACCTTATTTAGTCAAGGAGGAAATCCAACGCCAGGTTCAATTTATACTGGAACTGCTTCTTG
>JAESUI010000066.1 GCA_016763135.1 Flavobacteriales bacterium | reverse complement strand
ATTTAATAACTTTTCCATAATATTTTATTTTTTTAAATTTTATAGTATTAAAAAGGAAGCTGCAACCAACCGTTGCAGTTTCCTTTTTTAGGTTAATTATACTGCAAATAAAGCAGCAAATCCAATCCCTTCAATAAGCGCTGCTGCAATAAGCATTGCTGTTTGAATTTTGTTAGTAGCTTCTGGTTGACGAGCAATAGCATCCATTGCTGATCCACCAATTCTACCAATACCAATACCAGCTCCGATTACAATTAATCCGGCTCCTACGATGTTTGGAATTTCCATAATTTATAAAATTTAATAGTTAATATACATGTTTAATTAATGTTCTCCTTCATCTGATGCAGCTCCAAAATAAAGTGCTGTTAACATGGTGAAGATATAGGCTTGTAAAAATGCTACAAGCAATTCAATTACTGATAAAAATAATGTTAATCCTAAAAATGCTCCTTTTGCTAACCAATTATCGAAAGCATATAGTAAAGCAATTAAGCTCATAATAACGATATGCCCTGCTGTCATATTTGCATATAAACGTATCATTAATGCAAAAGGCTTAATAAATACACCTAATAGTTCAATTGGTGCTAAAAGAATTTTCATTGGTACAGGCACGCCTGGCATCCAAAAAATATGCAACCAATAATTCTTCTTAGATGTAAATAAGGTAATAAAAAATGTAACTATTGCTAAACCAAAGGTTATCGCGATATTATTTGTTACTGTAATTCCTAACGGAGTCATTCCTGCTAAGTTTAAAAACCAAACAAAGAAAAATACTGTTAATAGATAACTCATGTATTTTCTGTAATGTTTTTTTCCAATGTTAGGAATAGCAATTTCATCTCTAATAAATAAGATAAGAGGTTCTAAGAATTTCCCCCCTTTTTTAGGGACTAAATTGTTTTTATAAGATTTAGCATAACGCATAAAAATGAAAAAGATAAATAATGACATTAACATTATTACAAATACATTTTTTGTAATTGAAAAATCTAATGGTTTTGCATTAGTTGGATGATGGTGCTCATCCATAGTAATGGTTCCCTCTGCATCTGTTCTGTATATTTTGCTATGAAAGACTTTATAAAAATTACCGTTGGATTCAGCTACAGCTTCTCCATGATGAAAATTTGAAGATGAAAAAATATGTAATCCTTCATCCCATAAAATAACAGGTAAAGGGAATTCAATTCCCATTGCATGCCATATCGTAAAATCGTAAGAATCTTGTAAGTGATGAGTTATATATTCTTTTCTTTCGGCACTTTTAATCTCTTTAGCAGATAACTCTTCAGTTTTTACTTTATTCTCTTCAGAATTGTGCTTGTTTTCGTGTTGTCCAAAAACTGCAATTGGACTAACCAATAGCAACAATAATAAGGTTCTTACTAATTTTTTTACTTGCATATTAAGCTATCAATAAAGGTGCTTTAAAATCGGTGCAAACGTAAGTATTTATATTATACTTGAGAAACAATTTAAAGCTTTTATTTGCACTATTTTTTCTTCCTATAATTGCGGCAAATTTAATCTTCTTTATTAAGGGTTTTTATGATGAAAGTCACTTCGAAAATTAAAGAAATGGCGTAAGGGATGAAAAAGGAGGTAAATTCGATTCGACTCACATCTCCATCTGCTGTATATGAAGGGTAAATTAAAATAAAGAAAACAATAAATTTTAAAAAACTCCCAGCAAAAAAGATATAACCTAAACTCTCAGCAAATTTATTTTTCAATTTAATAAGAATAATAAAAATTGTTATTGTGAGTAGTAAATTAACAAGATAGGAGTCAATAATTTTGTTTTCATAAAGAGGTAGGGATAAAAAATGAAGCCCCAATAAATGAAAAGAAAATAGTATTCCTAGTAATAGCGTTATTTGAATAATAAATCGACTAATTAGTTTTATCATTCTTGCTGTTTATTTTATTAACTTGACGAAGAACATTAAATAAAGCAATGGCCACAAATAGAAGTGTTAAACCAATTGTGAACCAATTTTTATCGCTTGGGTATTTTTGATCTAACCATTTTCCGGCATAGGCTCCTAAAAAGATAGTTGCCCCCATCTGTAATCCAACACCAGAAAGTCTAGCTAAATTATTAAGCTGTTTGGGCTTCTGCGATGGTTTCTTGCTTTTCTTCATGTTGAATACCTTTTACAACAGAACCCATATTACATGATCCAGTAAAACTTGCTCCAGGTTCAATGGATAATTTATTAGTGTTAATATCGCTAATAATGTTTGCGGTAGATTTTAATTGTAGTAATTCCTTAACTATCAGTTTGGCTTTTATCGTTCCAGAAACGTCTGCATTTTTGCAAGTTACTTCACCGTCAATAATACCACTAGGTCCCACAACTACTTTTCCTTGAGAGATTAATGTACCACTTAATGTTCCGTCTATTCTAATGTCTCCTGAGCAGGTTACATCTCCTTTAATTTCTGTTCCTTTCCTAATAATATTTATTGCAGGACTTTCTACTTCGTTATTTCTTCCCATCTGATTTGATTTTTTCTTAAACACTTAGTTTTAATCTCTAATTTGAACAAAGATAATCATTTTAAAGATTATAGTTCAACTTCAAAATTTTCATTAAAAAATGTAGTGTATCCTTTAATGTCTTTATTTTTATAAAAGAGAGCAAAATTCTTTTTTGATATTAAAAAGTATTGATACCCTTTAATGTTAAGATCTTTTAAATTGTCATTATTTAATTTAAAAGATTTGAAATAATCAATAGCAGTATCATATCCATCCATTGATTTTATAATGATTAGTCGGTTTAAAGGGTCAACGAAAATGTTACTTATCTTAAAAGTTTTATCGCTATAATATTTTGAGTTGAAATTAGAGATGTCAACTTTATATTTATTTGCTTTATTATCTTTTCCAGGAACTACCACCACAAAGTTGAATTCACTATCAAAAACATGATTATAAGGTATGACGGTAGTTGTTTCTTCAACGTCAACTTTTATTCCTTTTTTAATGAGTTCTAATATTCTTTTGGCTTCAACACTCACTTCAGATTGAGGGTGTAGAGTAATGACATTTTCTAATGCTAATTTAAATGTGTCTATGGTATTGATGTGTCCTGTAGCCATAGCAGCTAAGAAATCAAAATGATCTTGCAGGTGGTTATCGGCAAATATAGATTTAGCTTTTTCACAACGAACCAATACCTTATTATATAGTTCATCACTGTATAAGTTGAAAACTATACTGTAATAATTGTCTACACGTTTTCTGTTTTCTCGAGTAACCTTGTTGTAAGAAGGGTCTTGAATAATTCTAGCATATTCACTTTCTGGATAATTATTTAAAATTAAATTTTGATACTTCTGTTTCATGGCATCATCATCAATTAATAAACTAATTCTGTATAAGTTATACCATGAGGGTAGTTTATACCTGCAAGTATCATATCTAGTTATTAAATCTTCAAATGATATTATAGAGTTTTTATAATCTTGAAAATCTTCACGATAAATATTACCTAAAGCATATAATGATTCGATAATTTTATTGTGAGAAACATTCATCATTTTATCGGTTAACGGAATGTATTGTAAGTAATATTCTGCTGTTGTTTTCTCATTGATTTTAACTTTTGTGCTGTCAGAATCAGATGTGTCTAAATCATTTTCTAAATCCTCTTCAAAAGAAGCTACAGTTTCTTTATTGCTTCTTCTCCAATTATCTTCAAGTTTCCTGTTGCCCCAATTTTTTCTAAAATCAGTAAAACCAAAACCTAAGGTTGTATTATTATAGAAATACCATTTACCAGAATTAGGTATGCTTGATCCTATTGTTGAGTTATTGTTGAAAGTATTAAATTCATTGTCGTTTTCTAATTCCGCTTTTTTACGTTCTTCTTCATCAATAGCTTTTTGAACGAGTTCTTCAACTATTTTATTTCTATAGCCTTCATCATTAGCTAGTTTTTGTAAACTATCTTCCTCTTGTACAATTATAATGTTTTCAACCAATCGAGTTAATGATTTACTTCGATCATAAATTGTTTCATATCTTGAGTAATCTTCAGGTAAAACAGTTAAACAACTATCATAATATGCTTGGGATTCCATATATAAAGGTTTGCTATAAAATAACTCTCCAAGGCGTAAATAAGATAAGGCTTTTTGTTTGTCGTTAGAAACACTTAGGGCTGCAGATTTTTGTAAATGATCAATGCCTAAAGGCTCATTTTTTTCTTTAAAAGCTATATCTGCTAAGGCATAATGGATTTGATCTAAGAATTCAGCATTTTTTCCATCTCTAACCATTCTTGAAAGCATTTTTTTGATGTCTTTTTGTTCGCCAGATTCTGGATCAAATGATAACGCTCGGCTTATTTTAGCATTAAACATCATGTCATATCTAGGTTTCAGTTTTATTACCCTAGAGAAAAGTTCGGAAGCTTTTCCAAATTCTTTTTTCTTTAACCATAATTGTGCAAGAACATAATTAAACCGTCTTTTTGTTTCTCTTTTTTTGTTGTTTCTAATGCTTTTGTAAGAGAGGTTATAGCTTCTTCATAATTATGTTTCCTGATATAAAAATCAGCATATAAAGCATTAAAATCGCTACTATATTGTTTTGGAACGCCTTGTTCTTCAATTAATGTAAGGTATGATTCGGCCTTGTTCATGTTGTTTAATTCAACATGAGTTCGGGCAAGCCAAATTAAAGCATCGTATCTGGCATCATCTTTTTTAAATGCTTTAGCTACGTATTCAAAAACCTCTTCACCAACAAAAAACTCTTGTTTGTAAAAACGAGCTTTACCCATTAACATATAACTATCGTCAATCCAACGATTGTATTCTTGTTTTTTAATATACATTGAATGTCTATCAATTACCGTAGATGTTTTTTCGATAATTTTATCCATATCGGGATACATTGCTTTTGCTTGAGTCTCATCTGGATAAACAAATAATGGAATTATTTCAGAAAAGTCATCTTTATGCTCATCATAAACACGTTGTTTGTTGGCTTTATATATTTCTCTTGCATTGAAATATCCATTATATCGAGAAACAGTATTTTGGTAGGCACGATGAGTAACCCCTTTCTTTTTTTTAGAACAGCCCAAAACACTAATAGTTAATACTATTAATGTAATTAGTTTAATATTTATGTTCTTTTTCAAAACTTACTAAAGTGCTAAATAAACTATTTAACGATTAGTTTATTATATAATCTGCTAAAATACTTATTACTTGTAAAATATAGGAGAAAAATAGGGAGGATTACTTTCATGATATATTGTTGTTATTGAATGGGTATATTTGTAGGGAATATTATGGTAGATTTTAAAGGTAAACCCAAAAAGTTTCAACGATTAAAAAACAAGTACCGTTTAGTAATTGTTGATGAAGATACATTTGAGGAGAAAATTTCATTGAGGCTTTCTCAATTAAATGTATTTGTTGTTGTTGGGATAAGTTCTTTGGTATTGATATTATTAGTAATTCTCTTAATTGCATTTACTCCTCTAAAAGAATTTATTCCTGGCTATGCCAATGTAAATGTTAGAAGACAAGGGGTAGAAAACTTTCTAAAAAGTGATTCTATTGAGGTGGTTTTAGCAGAAAATAATCTTTATATCGATAATATAAAACACATTATACAGGGAGACTTAATAGAATTTGATGATGAATCGTTTATAGATTCTACTGTAAATTATAAAGCAATTAAAAATGTACCTATTGAAGAGGATTCTGTTTTAAGAAATATGATTGAAACTGAAGAGAAATATCATCTTTTTAATAAAGCAGGTAGTACGCCAGGTAACATTAGTAGTTTTATTTTTTTACAGCCTTTAAAAGGAACTGTTACCAATCGATTTAACATTAAAAAACAACATTTTGGAATAGATGTAGTCGCCCCAAAAAATGAAGCCATAAAAGCCACATTAGATGGTACCGTTATTTTTGCTGAGTGGACTGTTGAAACGGGATATGTAATACAAATGCAACATTCAGATAATATTGTTTCTATCTATAAACACAATTCAGTATTACATAAAAAAGTGGGTGACCATGTAAAGGCAGGGGAAGTAATAGCCATTGTTGGTAATTCAGGAGAACTCTCTACAGGACCACATTTACATTTTGAGTTGTGGTACAATGGTATTCCAATTAACCCAGAGGATTACATGATGTTTTAAAATAAAAAAGCTCCAACATTGTTGGAGCTTTTTTATTTTCTAAAGGATTTTACGAATCTTTCAATTGACTTCCATCGTTAGTAAAAGCAGGGATTCCTGTTACATCCATACCTGTAATTAGTAAATGAATATCGTGTGTTCCTTCGTAAGTAATTACTGACTCTAAATTAGCCATGTGGCGCATAATTGGGTATTCACCAGTAATTCCCATTCCACCATGCATTTGTCTAGCTTCTCTAGCAATTTTTAATGCCATATCAACATTATTACGTTTTGCCATAGAAATTTGTGCTGAAGTAGCTCTTCCTTCTTCGCGTAAAACACTTAAACGCCAAGTTAATAATTGTGCTTTAGTAATTTCAGTAATCATTTCGGCTAATTTTTTTTGTGTTAACTGAAATGAGGCTACAGGAACGCCAAATTGTATTCTTTCTTTGGTATACCTTAAGGCAGAATCATAACAATCCATTGCTGCACCAACTGCTCCCCAAGCAATACCAAAACGAGCAGAATCTAAACAACCTAGCGGTGCTCCTAATCCTGATTTATTGGGTAATAGATTTTCTTTAGGGATTTTTACATTATCTAATACTAACTCTCCAGTAAT
>JAESUI010000065.1 GCA_016763135.1 Flavobacteriales bacterium | reverse complement strand
TTTAGGTGCTGAGAAATTTTTAAATATTAAATGTGTTGCTGGTGGATTAGCTCCTAAGGCTGTTGTTATTGTTGCAACCATTAGAGCATTAAGACATCATGGTGGAGCAAAAAAAGAAGAATATAATGATGCTAATGTTGAACGTGTTGAGAAAGGTTTTCCTAACTTAGAAAAGCACATAGAAAATATGAAGAAATTTGGATTTAATCCAGTTGTTGCTATTAATGCATTTCCATCAGATACAGAAGAAGAAGTAAAATTAATTCAAGATAAATGTGGTGCTATAGGCATCCAAGCTATTGTTGCCGAAGGATTTGCTAAAGGTGGTGAAGGCATGACAACCCTTGCAGAAGCAGTTGTTAAAGAAGTAGAAAGTGGAAATAATATTTTCAAACCACTATACAGTAACGAATCTTCTATAAAAGAAAAGATAGAAATAATCGCTAAAGAAATTTATGGAGCAGATGGAGTTGACTATGCTAAAAAAGCTGAAACTGGTTTAAAAAGAATAGCTGCTTTAGGTCTAGAAAATTTACCGATTTGCATGGCTAAGACTCAAAAATCTTTTTCTGATAACGACAAGTTATTAGGTCGACCTACAGGTTTTAGAGTTAGTGTTCGCGAATTTGAATTTGCTGCAGGAGCAGGATTTGTTATTCCTATATTGGGTAATATGATGCGTATGCCAGGCTTGCCTGCAACTCCTGCATCAGAAGGAATGGATATAGATAATAACGGTAAAATTTCGGGGCTTTCTTAAAACCTTATTGTTAATACTGGTCTAAAAGAATCTCTAACTAAGTTTTGAGAAGTACTTTCATGAATTAATTTATGAAGAACACTTTTACCATGGGAGCCTATCGCTATCATGTCTAAGCTATTATCAATGGAATAATTTATGATACCAAGCTCTTCATTTTTATCATCATAGATAGCTTTTTTATAATTCTTATATTCGGTGTCTAAATTGAAATGTTTAATTAGCATGTCCATTTTCTCATTAACACTTGCTGTATCTTCAAAATGATTGGAAGTATTTACTCTTAATAGGTGAATTTTTGCATCAAAAAATTTAGCAAACTCCATAACAGTTTCAAATATAGAATATGTTTCTGGAGCAAAATTGGATGGAAACAGAATTGATTCAATGTTTAAATCTAACATCTTATGCTTGATTGTTAGCACATTAAACCTCGATTTTCTAATTACATTTTCGGTATTACTACCCAATAACATTTCTCCAACATTAGAAATGCCATTAGAACCCATTACAATTAAATCTATCCCTTGGTCAATTCCAACCTTGTTAATCATTGTACTAACATGGTGTCCTTCTTCAATTATAATCTCGTATTCAACCTTACTTAAAAAACTGTAGTTTTTAATTTCTTCTATTTTCTTATCGAGATCAGCCCCACCTAGCTCCTTTGCAATATGTAGTATAATTAGTTTTCCACCTTTCTCATTCGCAATAAAAGAGGCGTACTCCATTGCATAATTAGAATGTTCTGAGAAATCTGTTGGAACTAAAATTTTATTCACTATTTTTCGTTTTATTCAAGTTTAATATTACTCATAAGTAGGTTCTGAAAATTGAGTTTTTTAATTACACACCCCATTCCCCTCTTGATAAAGGGGGTATTAAATGTTAATTTTTAGAACCTTCTCTAAAATCAGAATTTAGCCGTAAATTTGCAAAAAATAATTGAATGAGTTTAGAAAAACCTTTAATTCTTGTAGTTAATGATGATGGAATTAATGCTCCAGGAATTAAAGCATTAATTTCTGTTGCTAAAGAATTTGGCGAAGTTGTAGTTATTGCCCCTGACAAACCACAAAGTGGAATGGGACACGCAATTACCTTAGATTCAACTTTACACATTAATAAGGTTGATATTGAAGGAGTTCTAGCTTATTCATGCAGTGGAACACCTGTTGATTGTGTTAAAATTGCAGTAAACAAACTATTAGATCGTAAACCAGATTTAATTGTTTCTGGAATAAACCACGGATCTAATTCTTCCATCAATGTAATTTATTCTGGAACGATGTCTGCTGCTTTAGAAGGAGCTTTAGAGAAAATACCTTCAGTTGGATTTTCATTGTTAAATCATTCTATTGATGCTGATTTCTCTGCTGCTAAACATTATGCTCACAAAATAATCAAACACCTGTTAAACAATAGCTACTCTAACGAGATGTGCTTAAACGTTAACATTCCTAATTTAAGTGCCGAACTTATTGCTGGCATAAAAATATGTAGACAAGCAAAAGGAAATTGGGAAGAAGAATACGATGAAAGAACTGACCCTATGGGCAGAACTTATTATTGGCTTACTGGAAAATTTGTAATTGAAGATGATGGAACAGATACTGATGAATGGGCATTAAGAAACAGTTATGTATCAATTGTTCCTGTGCAGCCAGACATTACAGATTATGATTTATCAACAACCATAAAAAACTTAGAAAATGCTTAAATCGGATTTAAAAAACTTTGATCATATTGTTATTGGTCTCACAGTTGGACTAATAGTTCCTGTAGTTATTATGCATTTTATATTAGAGTATTACTCTAACTTTAGTTTAATGTATTTAATTAAAAACCCAATGTTTAGCCCTGTTTTAGACAATTTGAAAGGAGCTTTATTTGCTAACTTAGGAATCTTTTTCCTTTTTTATTGGCTAAGAAAAGACAAGTCATCTAGAGGTGTAGTTTTTGCAACATTTATTTATGGGGCAGTTTACATGTACTACAAATTTTTTATGTAATCCATGAAGTATTACCTCATAGCCGGAGAAGCATCGGGAGATTTACAAGCATCTTACCTTATAAAAGAGTTGGCTAAAGCCGATTTACAAGCTAATTTTAGGTGTTTTGGAGGTGATTTAATGCAACAGCAAGGAGCAACTGTTGTGAAGCATTACAAAGAGCTTGCTTTTATGGGAGTTGAAGCTGTGCTCATGAACATCAGAACAATTTTTAGAAACATTACTTTTTGTAAAGAAGACATTAAAAAATATAACCCTGATGTACTTATCTTGGTTGATTACCCTGGCTTTAATATGAAAATTGCCAAATGGGCTAAAACCAATAACATTAAAGTATATTACTACATCTCCCCAAAAATATGGGCTTGGAACCAAAAAAGAGTTCATAAAATAAAAAAGATAATAGACAAGATGTTTGTTATCCTTCCTTTTGAGGAAGAATTCTATGCTAAATTTAATTGCCGGGTAGATTTTGTTGGTCACCCTCTACTCGACTGTATTGCTGACAGACAAGACATTAGTTTAGAAGATTTTTGTAAAACTCACCAATTAAATAACAAACCTATTATTGCTTTATTACCAGGAAGTAGAAAGCAAGAAATCTCAGCAATGTTATCGTTAATGCTTACTGTTATTGATATATTCCCGAATTATCAGTTTGTTATTGCGGGCGCTCCCTCACAAAACTTAGCATTTTACCAACAGTTTATTACCAATGATGTTGCTATCATTGAGAACAAGACATACGACCTGCTACAACATGCTACAGCTGCATTAGTGGTTTCTGGTACTGCAACTTTAGAAACAGCATTATTTAAAGTGCCTCAAGTAGTATGCTATAAAACGGGCTGGTTATTCTACAATTTGGCTAAAATGGTAATTAAAACAAAGTACATTTCGTTGGTTAATTTAATCATGAATAAAGAGTCAGTTAAAGAATTGATACAAAGCGAATTAAGTACCATTAACTTGATTAAAAAATTAACTAAAATTACCATTGGTAATTCACGTAAAAACATGTTATC
>JAESUI010000064.1 GCA_016763135.1 Flavobacteriales bacterium | reverse complement strand
AGCACATTTATTAATTGAGGTTGATGGAAACAATAAAGAGGTTCTTTATAATGATTGTGAAACAATACATAAGGTATTAGAAGATTTTAAGTGTGATGAAGTGTTGTTTGCAGAAGATGCTGTTCAGAAAGATAAATTATGGAAAATTAGGAGAATAATTGGAGAAGCGGTAAAAGCTAAATCTACTTACAAAGAAGAAGATACTGTTGTGCCACGAGCAGAATTGCCAGTTTTGCTAAAATCAGTTAAAGCCATCGGAAAAAATTATGGTTTTAAGTCTGTTTGTTACGGACATGCAGGAGATGGAAATTTACACATCAATATTATAAAGGATAATATGAGCGATGATGATTGGAATAATAAGCTTCCAAATGGAATTAGAGAGATTTTTACAGTTTGTAAAGAATTAAAAGGCACTATTTCTGGAGAACATGGTATTGGTTATGTTCAAAAAGAGTATATGGACATTCCTTTTAGTGTTGTAGAAATAAATCTTCAAAAAAACATTAAACATTTGTTTGATCCAAAAGGCATATTAAATCCAAGTAAAGTTTTTGTATAAAAAAAGTCACACAAAATGCAGGACTTTTAAAATTCAAAGGCAGGAGACTTATCTTATGTTTAACTACCTATCTAATTAACTTTAAAACCATCTCCACATAAAAGACGTGTTAGAGGAAAAAAAGGTTGCATGCACCTGAAAAAATATAGGATTCATCGAATAAGTCGCTATTTGTCTCGGAAAAATTAAATATATTATTTAATTTAGGGGATTGAATACTAACTAAACTAAACACTTAAGCTTTTACTTATGAAAAAAATTACATTATTTATTTCAGCGCTATGTTTAATCGGCTCTGGAATGTTTGCACAAAATACTAGGACTATAGGTCCTAGTGTAACTCAAGGTGCTACGCAAGCAGAATTATTACAAATGGAGCAGCAGCTATTGCAAGATGCTGAAAGAACTCCTAGTGGACATATTAGATGTTTCACTCACGAAGCTGATCAGCTTTTAAAAGCAAAGTATCCTCAAACTCAGACTCCTGAGGAATTTGAGGCATGGCTTGCTCCAAAAATTGAAGAGTGGAAAAAGAATGGAATGATGCATGGTAATAAAGTAGTCTTGACTATTCCTGTTGTAGTTCACGTTATTCATAATGGTGACGCAGTAGGTTCAAGTGAAAATATTTCTCAACTTCAAGTTAATTCTCAAATAGTTGTGTTAAATGAAGATTTTAGAAAAATCACTGGTTCTAGAGGTGATGGTGCAGGTGTTGATGTTGAAATTGAATTTTGTTTAGCTCAAACAGACCCAAACGGGAATGCAATGGCAGAACCAGGAATTGATAGAGTTAACTTAGGTGTTGCTAGTTATTCTTCTATGGCAACAATTAATGCAAATGTGAAACCAAGTACATCTTGGAACCCAAATAATTATTTTAACATGTGGACAGTTAATTTAGGTGGTGGATTATTAGGTTATGCTCAATTTCCAAATAATTCTGGATTAGGCGGATTAAATACTAATAATGGTAATTCAAACACAGATGGTGTTGTTATTGGTGCTCAATATTTTGGGTCTAATGATGCTGCTGGTGTTTCTATTGGAGGTGTTTATAACTTAGGTAGAACTGCAACTCATGAAGTTGGTCATGCTTTTGGTTTAAGACACATTTGGGGTGATGCTAACTGTGGTAATGATTTTTGTGCTGATACACCAGAGTCTACTTCTTCAAATTTTGGTTGTCCAAATCAAACTACTTGTGATGGTAACCAAGATCAAGTAGAAAACTATATGGATTATACAAATGATGCATGTATGGACATGTTTACTCAAAATCAAAAAGATAGAATTTTAACAGTAATGGCAAACTCTCCAAGAAGATCTTCTTTACCTTCTTCTACAGTTTGTAATACTGCTGCAATAACGGCAGCATTTTCTGCTAATACTACTGTTATTAATGCTGGTCAAACAGTTACATTTACAGATGCATCAGTAAGTCCAAACACACTTACTAACTGGGCTTGGAATTTTGATGTTGCAGGTGTTGGTGGTGTTGCTCCAGCAACAGCTAATACTCAAGGCGCACATGTTGTAACGTATAACAATGTAGGTACGTTTACAGTATCTTTACAGGTAACAGATAATACTGCTGCTACTGATACTGAAACTAAAACAGCATATATTCTTGTTAACCCTACAGGATCACAAACCTGTGATTCAACTGCTGCTAACTGGGATTTAGCAACACATGCAGCTACAACAGGTGCTTATACTTGGGGAGCTGGAAATGGATATTTGTTAGGTCAAAACACTTATGGTGATAATGGTTGGGCAGATAAAATTTCATATAGTACTGCTGGAATGGAATTAACAGATGTATTGTTTTATTTTGGTGCTAATTCAGGATCAGGAAATATCAACTATAAAGTATGGGGAAATTCAGGTGGTAATCCTGATAATGGAAATGTAATGGCTACTCAGTCTGTTGCAATTTCATCTGTATCAACAGGAGGTACACCAACATTATGGACATTAGGAACTGCTGCTGCATTAAGTGGTGATTTCTACATTGGATTTGATCATAACACGTTAGTTAATGGAGATACTGTAGCAATAATGTCAGCACCAACAGGAACTAATACTACTTTTTCTAATGAAACAGGTGGTTGGGCTGATCTTGCAGCTTACGGTGTTGATCATGGTATGGCATTAATTCCAGTAATTTGTAACATTTCTACTGGCGAAAAAGAATTAATAGGAACAATTAATGAAGTTTCTGTTTTTCCTAACCCATCTGTAGGAACAATAAACGTAGCCTTAACTGAAAAGGCTAATACTACAATTTCTGTGTTTAACATGTTAGGAGAGCAAATTTTCATTTCTACAAAGAATACTCAATTGTTTACTGTTGATATGAATAATCAACCAAACGGAGTTTATTTTGTGAAAATAAAATCTGGAGATAGTGTAACTACTAAAAAGTGATATTATCTAAATAAGCTTAATTAAAATT
>JAESUI010000063.1 GCA_016763135.1 Flavobacteriales bacterium | reverse complement strand
TTCCTTCATCCAAATCAACAGCTGTATTTTCTAATTTATCTCGTTCACGAATTCGAACATACATTTCCATTTTCTTAGATGGCTTGTAAGTTAATTGTGCTAAATATTGATAACCTCCAGATGGTGCATTAATACCAAACTTTAACCACGGAAATGTAAACTGATCGTAATAAGCAGACAAGGTAAATTTCTTAATTGGTTTAGCTATGAACCCCATATACATCCCTTTTTCATTTTCGTTAGTAGATGCTTCCCCTAAACCAGCACTCGAAATTGGTTGAAAATTTCTCTGATAATCGCGATACAAAACAGCAACAGAAAACCTTGGGTCAAGTGTAATTAATGCACCAGAAACAAAAGCGCTTCCTGCATTTATACTTTTAGAATACTCTCCAAAAAAATTAAAATTCCTATAAATCCAATTATAATCCACACCCACCTTAGTTTGATTATTTTCACTATTTCTAAACTGGCTATAAGTCTGTATACTTGGATTGAAATCAGTATTTAAGTTACTATTAATTCCTGTAAGTCCTACTGATAATTTCCTGGTTTTATACGATAAATTCCCTCCCATTTGTTGTTGAATAATAGCATCTTTATCCTCTATTTCATTAAACGTTCGATGTAACCCTGATTGCTGAACCGATGTTACAGCAAGAACCTCATTATTAGCTGACAACGTATCTGTTAAATCGATATTGGCATCTACATTGTTATAAGAATAAAATGCTGTTGCTTCGAATTTACCAAATTGGAAGGTTGCACCCCCTCCTCTTAAAAAACGACTTTCATCTACTGATGTATATGGTTTTAATCCTTGCGCACTTCTTTTGATTAACATTATATCGGCAGATTTTCCAAAAGCACGGCCCGACCAATATGTTAATCCTTGACCAAATTGTGCTTGATAATCACCTATTGCCAATTGCTTTAATTTTCCTTGATTTCTTAAAAAGAAATGTGCCGAATAATAATCAAAACCTTGCTTTTGACTTCCTGAAAAGAATTCTTCTCCAGCATCTTTCTCTGCAGTAACCCCAAAACTTATGTGCCTTCCATATTTATACCTATAACGTGTATAAATTTTTGCAGCATTACCTCTGTATCTCGAATTAGGACTCGCTGCTAAAGCCGAATCAGTAGTCGGACTAAATCCTTCTTTCTCTTCTAATACTGTCTGATAACGAATAAATAATTGGCTTTCTCCATTATTAATTAATTCTTTAAATGAAAGTTGAGCATTATCTACACTTGAGGAAATTTTTACAAAAGGCAATAGCAAGCTGATCGTCTCCCCATCAAATCCTTCTATCGTTTGTAATTCTTCGAGCGTCATTAATTTTCCATTATTTTCAATATGCTCTAACAAATAATTTATCTGAATACTGGTTAACAAACCGAGCGCCTCTAAATCATTTAGTTTTGCTTTATTCAGGTTTAAAGGGTGGTTATAGAAGTAAGTTAACTGATCAAATATCGTTGTATAATCAGCATCTGATTCTTCAGCATCTTCAATTAAATATTCTATCCTCTTTTCGATGATTTTATTTTTATCATCTTCTTTGTTTTGGGAAAAAGAAACGATTGGAAAGAGTAATAGAATTATACAAAAATACTTCGAAATGCACAGCATCACATCCTTTTTATATTTCAAAAAAGCTTTCATTAAATACTTGGTGATGTTGCTTTTTTAGCTTTTTTCTTTCGAGTATAAATAATAGAAATGGCTGGTGTAATTCCTAATGTTTGATGAAATGAAGATGATAAGTCAATTTTAAAATGAGTTAACTGCATCCCAAAACCAAAAGCATATTGAGTTGGATTAGTGGAAATCCCTGCTCTTAAATACAGCATTTCTATAATGTGATATTCAATTCCTGCATTCACTACTGCATCAAAATTTACATCTTTCTCCGTAGAAACAGCAAACATTACTTTTTCTGAAAAACGATAATCCAATCCTAATTTCATTATGGTTGGAACACGCTCATTATCATATTCAGCTAGTTTTGCTCTTGTAGGATTGTAAACATGAACACCAAGAGAAAGCTCCTTGCTTAGCTTAGCAATTAAACCAACTGCTCCAGTTATTGATGTTTTACTCCCATATTCTTGAGAAAGAGAAGTGTTTAAATAATTCAATTGTACACCCATTGAGAATTTATCACCAAACCTCATCCCATAAGACAATCCTGCTTTAGTTTCATTGTATAATTCAAAACCAAAAGAAGTAACACTTAATCCAAATGCTCCTCTTTTAACTGGCAACACGAATGCCCCAGCTTTGTAACTTGTTTCTTTTAGTAAAAATCGATTTTCGTAATAAATACCTCCAGAAAGGTCTTCCACAAATCCTAACCCAGCTTGATTATTATTGGATGACCAAACATCTGAAAGAGTTACATTAAAACCACCCATTGCCGTGGAACGTGCACCAATTAAATCATTTCCTATTTGGGCTGAGAGATTAAAGCTTAATGTAAGCAACATTAAAAAGAACACACCCCTGATTTTGTTCCCACGAATAAATCGCGGACAAAACCTACCCCTCTCAAGAGGGGATTCACATACAATTTTATTGTCCATCTTTAATTTTATTCCAAGTATTATACATAGCTGTTTGCGCTGGTCGATTTTGCTCTTCCTCTCTTAATGGTTCACATTCTTTTAGAGAATCAAAACACTCTTGAGGCAGTTGTTGATATAATTGTGTCCCTTTGGTTTTCCATGCAATCATTTCATCGCTTACTTCTTTTACAATTTTAGCAGGGTTTCCAACCAATAAACTTCGTTTTGGTATTTCCATTTTTGCCGAAACAAAACATAAGGCTCCAACAATGCATTCATCTCCCATTTCAACATCATCCATCACAACGCTATTCATTCCAATTAAACAGTTCTTACCAATTGTTCCTCCATGAATTATTGCTCCATGACCAATATGAGCTCCTTCTTTCAAAGTAACTGTTGTTCCTGGAAACATGTGTATCGTACAGTTTTCTTGAACATTGCACCCATCTTCAATAATTATTTTACCCCAATCACCACGAATAGCAGCACTAGGCCCAACATAAACATCTGCACCAATAATTACATTACCAGTAACGGTTGCCTGTGGATGAATAAAAGCTGTTGAATGGATTACAGGTTTAAAACCATTGAATTCGTAGATCGCCATTAAATTTGATTTACTGTAAATATAACCAAAGCAGTTTTCAGAAGCAAATGATTTTTTAAGTAGCTCTTAAATAATCTAAAAAATAGATAACTATATCTTTTTCATATATTTACCTCATTATTAACCAATACTTATATATTATGAAAAAACTTTTACTTTCTTTTACTTTATTATTAGCAGCTGGCTTTTCAGCTTCAGCTCAATGTCTTGAAAATTTCAACGGGGGGATAATAGCAACTGGAACTGGCTATGATGCTGGTCAAAGTTTTACGGCACCATGTAGCGGTGTTTTAAACTATGTGCAAGTAACTGCTATGACAGCAGGAACTATTCCGGCTGGAACCTTAAAAATTTATGCAGGAAACGGAACTGGAACAACTCCTATTTACACACAAGCTCATGGTGCCATCACGCTAGCACAACCTGGGCCTATTCAAATCATGATTACTGGAAATGTACCTATAACTAATGCTAGTCAGTATACATTTGAAATCTATATGACTTTAGATGTAAATGCTGGAACTGGCTATGCTGGCGGGGAAGCTTATCAGTCTGGAACTAGTGTAGATCCATTAGATGTAGATTTTGAAGTAGATATTGCTCTTGCAACAGGAATAAATGAAGTAAATACTTCAAGTACAACTGTTTTTCCTAATCCTGCAACTAATGTTTTAAACATTACAACGGATGATCAAATTGAAACAGTATCAATATATAGTATAAATGGTGCACTAGTTAAAACTGGTAACCAAAAAACTATTAATGTTTCTAACCTTGATAAAGGAATGTATATTATTACTGTACAAACTGATAAAGGAGTTACTAGAACTCGTTTTACTAAAGAGTAAGAAAATAATTTATTCAAAAAAGGGAGAAATCAATATTGATTTCTCCCTTTTTTTATTGAATAAAAATATCAAACATATCATTTGGACGCTCTTTAATTCGCCAACTAAACCCTTTTAAAATAACATCTTTTGGTGAAACTTGATTTAGTGGACTCAACTCTCCTAGAGGATCTTTAATAAACGTAATGGTTTGAATTTCATTGTCCTTTAAAAAGATAAGCATATCATTCCCACTCATTTTATTTACACCAATGTATTTTCCCTCATCATCTATTGCATAATAAATCGTTTCAGAATTTTGAAATACATTAATCTTATGTAATTCTGAATCTTTAAAATAACCTATCATATTCTTTCCTTTAATCTGGTTATAGTTATCTCGCAAAGAATCTGCTTTAGAAATGATAAAAGCATCTTTATTCATAAACATCCGATCTATCTCATCATCAGACATTAATAGATAAATAAACGCTGCTGTAATTTGGTTTTCTTTTGACCAAATAATAGGGTCATTATAAAAGTTTATTGTTGAGTCTGAAAAATTGTAAACTATTGAATCTGCTTTACCTTGCATATCACTTTTGTAAAATTTAGCATGATTATAAGCCAACATATTTCTTGTGGTATCCATTAAAAGAGAATCAGTATTAATTACAAGACTATCTCCAATTAACACAGAATCGATTTTAATTAGTTCTCTATAAATAATAAACGTATCAGCATGCATATAGAAGGTGTCATCATCCATAACTTGCATCATCATTGCTTCTTGAGTAATCATAGCACTGTCTTTCAACTCATACAAATGAGCTACATCTCCTTGTAAAATTAAGTTCTCAACGGTATCCGTTATTGTTGCATTGCATATTATTTCTCCAAACCCTAAATCTCTGTCATAATACAATGTATCTCCTTCTATTAATTTTCCTTCAGAATAGAGGTAAGCATTTTTATAAAATTTAGATTTATTACTTACAGTATTATACCACCCATCTTCGGTATAAATAAAATTATCTTTACTGGTAATTGTTGTTGGACCTAAAAAATGAACCACCTCAGAAGATGAATGATAGTTTAATGTGTCTGCTTCAATTCTATATTCAGGATTAATTAATACTACATCTGTTTTGAAATAAAAAGATTCACTATCTGCATGATAATAACCTTCCTCACTAGTCAGCGTATTGTTCTCTTTCTGGTTAACCATTGTTCCTCCACCATAATAATAAGCAACATTGGTAGTCCTATTGTAATCTAAATAATTGGTGGTTAAGGTTACATCATTGTTTATCAG
>JAESUI010000062.1 GCA_016763135.1 Flavobacteriales bacterium | reverse complement strand
TATAAAATTAATTGCTAGTGAAAGCCTACTTACGAAAATCCGCGAGGATTTTATATTCGATTTTTATTTACCAAATTTAGTGCTTAGAATACGCAACCAATCTTATACCAACCGTTACCCATCATAAATCTAGGACAATGAGTATTACATTAAAAACACATAAAATGCTTTGGGGTAGGTCTGGAAACATGTGTGCTTTTCCAGATTGTAAACAAATATTGGTTGCTGATGAGACTTCAACTGATGACCCTTCAGTTGTTGGAGAGGAAGCTCACATAGTTGGTAGAAAGAAAGGTGGCCCTAGAGGTAAGTTCCCATTAGATACGGAAAAACGAGATTTTTATGGAAACTTAATTTTAATGTGTAGTATTCATCACAAAATTATTGATGACCAAGAAATTGAATATAATGTTGAAACACTTCAGGGTTTCAAGAAACAACATGAAACTTGGGTTAAGCAAAATTTAGCACTAGACAATAAGAAGCAAAAAGATGATGAACTCTATGCCACTTACATTGAAAAATTCATAGAACATACTAATCTTCATAATTGGAATAACTGGACATCTTTTCTAATAGGATCTGATGTATTCCCAAAAGATGAATTTGAATCTTTAAAAAAGCTCCCTGACTATATAGTTTCAAGAGTTTGGCCCTCTAGATATCCTAAACTTGAAATGTCTTTAATAAACTTCAAAAACATTCTTAATGATTTAATGAAAGTTTTTCATGAGTATATAGAAGAAAGAGGAGATGGATATCAGACGAACAAATTTTACAAGCAATATAATGAAACAGGCGACCAGAAACTAATTGCTAAAATGGTTGCCAAATATGATATCATACTCAATTAATAATGGATTTAACTACCGAACTAACTCGCGCTATTAATTATGTATGTGATTTTATTCGAGAGTTTATTTTTGAAGGGTTTGGATTAGAAGAAGGAGTTATTTTAATTACTAATGCTGACCTAATGAGTTCTAATACTTATCGTGTTGAATATAGAGATGATCTAAGAATAGACATTCCTTACAAAGGTTTAAAAGAATTTATGCTTTCTCGGCAGACACGAGACCTTCATTTTGGAGAAGGAATTGATGAATCATATTTTGCTAAAATGCCATAGGAAAATTAAACTATGGGTAACTATATATAGCAAATAGGGCGTTTTTCGCTTAACTTAAGTCTAGTCTAGTACTATAATTGTGAGATTCCGCATCAAGTTCGGAAAGGTGGTTCTCTTTTTGTTTTTTTGAAAAAATCTAAACACTCATCAACTTTCCTTCATTCGTATACAGCAAATAGGATTCAATATTAGTATATCCCATTTCTGAAAGACGAATTTTATACTCTTCTAATTGTTTGAAATGTTTCTTCTCTTCTTTTCCAGTTTTATAGTCAACTATAATCACTCTATCTTTCTTTATCACTACCCTATCTGGTATTAATGAATCTCCATTTTTTAATAAAATTGAAGTTTCATTAATAATTTCATCCCCTTCTAAAAACAAATCAGCCACTCCTTCAATGTTAAAGAGCTTTTCTATTTCTTCTTTAATGCTTGGAAGTTCTGCTTCCGTTATTAATCCTTTCCGCACTGCTTTAAGCAACGCATTTTCTATATCTGCTTTGGTATTTATTTGAGATAGAATGTTATGAATTAACGTTCCGTACTCTCCAATTGTTTCTGGGTTTTCAGTATCCCAAACTTCTGGAGCTTGATAACTAATTTGGATTTTATCTCGCCAACTGTTATAACTCACCGACTTAAACTGAATATCGTTGCCTGTACTTTTGTTTTGAACTGTATTGTCAGCAAACAATCCAAAACGATATTGATGATCTGCTACTTTGCTATCGGGCATACTTTCACAGAAACTGTATAAATAATCTGTAGCAGATCCATTCTTTGACGGCTTCTTGTTTGTTCTCGAAATAATGTACAGCCTATCTTTCGGCCTAGTTAAAGCTACGTACAGTACATTTACAAGGTCTAGCCTCGATTTATCCATTTCATCCTCATAAACGCTTGTAAATCGTGTTTTTGTTAGACTCTCGTTAATGGGCATTATTGCAGATTTTAATCCTTCAATATTGGTATCGTTGGTCCAAAAGAATTTCTCGCTTGTTTTAACTGATGAAGTAGCAAAAGGGAAAATCACTACAGGAAACTCCAATCCTTTGGATTTATGAATACTCATTACTCGTACTGCATCTATCCCTTCTGGAATTACAATAGAGAATTTCTCTGACTTACTTTCCCACCATTCAACAAAATTGAGTACCGAATTATCATTACGAGAAGCATATTCATGTATTTTATCTAAAAAGAACTGTATGTAAACATCTACAGTTGTATCAAAACCAAACGCTACCACAAAGTATTCAGCCAATTCGTACAAAGAGTAATTGGCTATTTTCTTGAAGTCAATGTAAATGTCTTTGCTATTTAAGTAAGTAATAACAGTATTTTCTTTATGCGTTTCAAACACCTCAAACAAATCATCATTAAACCTATTGGTTAAATAGTTTAGCAACTGCACTTGGTGATGCTTATCCGTGGGATAAGACAAATATTTAAATAAACTCAATAAAAAAGTAACCTCATCAGAGTTGTTCAACAACAAACTTTCAGAAGAAATTACATTAATCTCGTTCTCTAATAAAAAGGTGGCAATCTCTGACCCATCATTATTACTTCTGGTTAAAATAGCAACATCACTTAAGGAAAAACCATCCTTACAAACTTGTTTTATTGTATTAAATGTATTATTCAATATAGACGTTCTATATAATTCATTATCAGATTCTTCTAAGAATTCAACACTCACTCCTCCGCCTGTATTATTTGAGTCGTATTCTTGTGATAAATCGCTATACAGCTTTTGGTATTTCTCTGATAAATTTCCGGCAACAGACTGGAAGAAATCGTTATTAAATTGAACAACTTCCGCTTTGGATCGGAAATTTGTAGTCAATGTTTTTTCAGTATAGTTCCTAGTTAACGCTGCTTCTCTCTCTAATAGTAACGGATTATCATTGTGTTTAAATACCTGAGGCAGGTTAATAATTTGTTCTACTTCACCACCTCTCCAACGATAAATGGCTTGTTTAGCATCGCCAACCACCATGTTAAACTTTCCTGTACCTAAAGAATTATCAATTAATGGAATCAAGTTGTGCCACTGTATTACTGAGGTATCTTGAAATTCATCAATTAAATAGTGGTTATACTTTTCTCCTAAACGCTCATAAATAAAAGGAATTGGCTCAGACTCAACAATTGCTGCAATGCGTTTATTGAAGTCAGAAATACTCAATACATTATTATCCTTTTTAAATTGGAGAACCGTTTTCTCTATTTCGTTTAATACCGCTAGATTGTAGAGGTTTTTGATGATTAATTTATTTACCCGATAATCACCCTCAAACTGATCAATGTACTCTCTAGAGGTATTAAACTGATTAATAAACTCATTTTGAGAAGCATCAATCGATTGTTTTTGAGCATCATCAACCTTAGCTGCGTACCAGTTCTGTTCTCCATTAATAATCTTAATGGTTGTAGGAGTTGGCTCAAACTTCTTTAATGTGGCTAAGTCTTTCCAGTAGTTCACAAAAAAGCTCCTAGAAAAACTCGTTGGCTCTACTCCTTTACCCCTAATAAACTCAAGACCATCTTCACCTAATTGCTTTACTGTAGCTTCAAATTCTTTTGTCTGTTGATACAACTGAGTTTTAATGCCATCAAAATCCTTAATGCTTAACTTCCTTATCTTCTCTAAGTAAAGCTCTCCATCTTCTTTTAATAGATTCTTAGAGAACTCAAACAAATCTCTTTCAATGTGCCAACTTTCCTCTGCCTCAGCTTTCTTACTGGTGTATTCTAGCAATAGTTTAGTCAACTTCTCATTAGTCCCAACCTCAGCAATTAGCAAATCAATTGCAGCACCCAACACTTCTCTGTCGTCTAATTCAATGTCAAAATTTAGTGGTAGCTGTAAATCGTGCGCAAAAGTTCTGATAATCTTATGTGTAAACTTATCAATGGTGCTTACTCCAAAATCGTTGTAACTGTGTAAAATTGACTCCAGTACTTTCTTACTTCTATCGCTTATCTCATTTGCATCAATGCCTAAACCATCATCTTCTTTAGGCTTCAACAAATCATCCATTAAGAATTTTGGAGTACCTGTTAGTTCTTCATCTGATGACAATGCTTTTAATGCTCCAATGATTCGTTCTTTCATTTCGGCAGCTGCTTTATTGGTAAAAGTTACAGCTAATATATGTTTGTATTGTGTTGGAGACTTGGTTTCTAAAGCAATTTTAAGGTACTCTTTTACCAAGGTATAAGTTTTACCCGAACCTGCTGAAGAATTATATGTAACGAAATTACTCACCTATTTTACCCAATATAAAATCAACTTTTTCATCCAGTTGCAAGTTACCATCAATCCAATTAATTTCAAAGCCATTTCTTTCCATTTTTCTAAACCAAGTGGCTTGTCGCTTAGAAAATTGATGTATGGCTATGTTTAATTGATTAAACATTTCATTTCTATCTATTTCTCCTATAACAAACTGAGTAATCAACTTATATTCTAATCCATAGAATTTAAGCTTGTCAGCAGCTACCCCCGAGTTTATTAATCCTTCAACCTCTTCTATCATACCCTCGTGCTTTAATCTATGTTTTAAACGAGTAGTAATTCTTTCCTTCAATACCCCTCTTTCAAACTGAATTCCAAATAGCTTAGCATTGATTTTTGGATAATCATTAATCAAATCTTGATGCTCTTGCTCAAATTGAGCAATCTCAATGGCTCTAATAATACGATCTCTTTCTATTGAATCTGTCGTATTATGAAGCTCTTTGTAAGACTGTAATTCTATGAGTAATTCTTTTTCTGATTTACTCTCAAGGCTTTTTCTCAATTGCTCATTATCTGGAATCTCAATTAATCGGTATCCCTTTAAAACAGCTTCCAAATACATTCCTGTACCACCGCATAAAATAGCTTGATGTGCTCGTTGTTGAATATCAGCATAAACCTTTAAGAAATCTTTTTGAAATTCAAATACATTGTACTCTTCTCCAGCATCAACAATATCTATTAAATGACAAGGAATTTTTTTTCCCTCTACAGTAAACTCTGTAATGTCTTTCCCTGTTCCTACATCCATCCCTCTATATACTTGCCTAGAATCCGCGCTAATAATCTCTCCATTGCATTTTGATGCAAGATGAGTTGCTACATTCGTTTTACCCGTTGCAGTACAACCTAACACTACTATTAAATCAAGATTCATCAATCATTTGTTAAAACAATAGTCAAATATCATCAAAATGAACCGTTTCTTAAATAAGAAATTAAATATTATTTATAACCCACAACTTTTACCTAATTTTATGCGTCTAACAAAATATCAATATAATATGAAATCAAATAGATTAATAGCTGTAACTACAGTAGTATTTTTAATGGGAACATTATTTACATCATGTTCAAAAGATGAGGGATGTACAGACCCTGCTGCTAATAATTTTGATGTTGAAGCATTAAAAGATGATGGCTCTTGCATCTATGATAAAGAGCACGAAGAAGAACATGAAGAAGCTCATATAACATTTAATTTCACTCATCATTTTGATGGAATACCTGTTACAGCATCAAACTTTAATCAATTCAATTTTGTTACAGCTAATGGAGATACTATTAGTATTTCAAAATTAAGGTATTTAATATCTGACATGCGCTTATACACTACTGGCGGAGATAGTGTAATGATGAATGGACATCAGCTAGTTGACTTAACTAATGGAACAGGCTTAAGTTATGCTGCAGGCGAATCAGATCTTGGTTCTTTTGCAGGTATTGGTTTTAATTTTGGTTTTGATACTACAGACAATGCAGGTAATTACCTTGACCTTAACTCTGCAAACTGGAATTGGCCAATGATGATTGGTGGAGGTTACCACAACATGCAATTTGAAGGGAAGTATAAATTAAATGGTGTAGACTCTACTTTTGCCTATCATAATGGTACTGCGAATTTTATGGGGATTTTTGAACAAAACCATATTTCTGTAAAATTGCCAGGAATTGCTTTAAACCAACACAACGTGGTAGTTAATATTGAAATGAACATAGCCGAATGGTTTAGAAATCCTAACGTTTGGAATTTAGATACTTATCATAGTAATCTGATGATGAACGGTGGTGTTCAGAAAATGATGCAAGCTAACGGATACAATGTATTTAGCTTAGGATCAATATCTCAAAGAAAATAAAAACACACAGCAATACTCAAGCAACTTTACCTTGAGTATTATCATTTACTTATTACAATGAAAAAATCCTTATTCATATTATTAGTTATTACTGTATCTTTTTACTCATGTTCAAAGACAGAGGAACCTATTCCTACACCTGAACCAACACCTCAACAACCTGGTCAACCAACACCTGCACCATTACTAATACCCCAGATTTTTTCGCAAAATATTTTAGCTCCATTTATACCCTCCAATAACCCACAAACAATTGAAGGGGTTGCTTTAGGAAGGAAATTATTTTTTGACCCTATTTTATCAGGAGATGGAACTCAAGCCTGTGCCGACTGTCATTCTCCAGAATTCTCTTTTACTGATTCTAACCAATTTAGTACTGGCATTACAATGCAACAAGGAAATAGAAATTCTATGGCTGTATTTAATGTTGCATGGAACTGGAATGGAAAATTCTTTTGGGATGGAAGAGCAAACAGCCTTGAAGCTCAAGCTCTAGGACCAGTAGTAAATCCAATTGAAATGAATAACACTTGGCCAAACGCTGTAGCGAGTTTACAAGCCGACCCTAATTATCCATCTTTATTTAATACTGCTTTTGGAACAAGTACAATTGATTCTAATTTAGTAGCTATGGCCATTGCTCAATTTGAAAGGACATTAATCTCTGCTAATTCTAGATTTGATCAATTTTTATTAGGCCAAATTGCATTAACACCACAAGAGTTAAATGGTTTTAATCTATTTATGGATGAAAATGGTGGTGATTGTTTTCATTGTCATGGAGGTGCAAATAACCCCCTTTGGACTGACAATGATTTTCATAATAACGGCTTAGATGCAACTTTTACTGACAATGGTCGAGGAATTGTTACTGGAAATCCAGCAGACAATGGGAAGTTTAAATCTCCATCGTTAAGAAATCTAGCATACACTGCGCCTTATATGCATGATGGAAGATTTGCGACCTTAGATGAAGTTTTAGACCATTATAGTATTGGTCTAGTAAATTCCCCTACCATTGATCCTTTAATGAAATTTGTTGGACAAGGAGGTGTACAATTGACACCTTCTGAAAAAGCAGATTTAAAAGCATTCTTATTATCTTTAACTGATAATGATTTTATTACTAACCCAGCTTTTCAAGATCCTAATCCATAGCCAATAGCTTATGGATAAGGGTAAACAAAAATTCTTTAAGGAAAAGATTTTATCTGCAATCAAGATACTTCATGTTAAAATTGCAGAACTGAAAGAGGTGACAAAGCCTATTTCTCCAGATGTTGCAATTGGAAGAATTAGTAGAATGGATGCTATTAATAATAAAAGTGTTAACGAAGCAACGCTGAGAACTGCAGAAAATAAATTAACAAAATTAGAAATGGCAATTGAAAAGGTTAATGATTCAAAATTCGGAATCTGTATTAGATGCGGACAAGAAATACCAGAAGGACGGTTAATGATAATGCCAGAAAGTATTAAATGTGTAAACTGTGCCCAACAATAATATGAATAGAACGATTAAACTGATATGGGATTTTAAAGGAGATGATGCTCAATTAACAGCAGAACACCATATCATACACCTAGAAGAATTTAGCATCAAAGAAAAATTAGCGTTAAATACAGTTGGTGTTGAAAATATAAGCGACATGCATTTTATTGCTTTTATGAATGTGATAGAAAGTGAAGTATTTACTGTTAGGGATGCATTAATTCCTCATAGAGCAGAAATAGTTTAATAAAAAAAGCTCACCATATGGTGAGCTTTAAAAGTGCAAATCTATAAGCCAGATTCTGTCGAGTTCTATCATTTATCTAGGAGTAAAGTTGCCCTTACCCACCAACAATCTACCCTCCAAGATTGGGCGAGAAACCCTTTTACCTACCATAGGCAGGCATCCTTGGTTTATTTGATTTTTCAGCTCCGAAGGTTTACCAAGCTTACAAAATTACTTTTGTAACTGGTGAGCTCTTACCTCACCTTTTCAGCTTTTCCGTATAAATACGGTAGTCTATTTTCTATT